>JBCCMR010000005.1:0-21452 GCA_039026255.1 Pseudomonadota bacterium | reverse complement strand
CCCAGCCGTGGCCACAATCCAGGAAATGACCCTGGCGCCCGTCGATGTGGAGCATCGCGCCGAAGGGCAAAAGCTTGGCCGGGCGGGTTTTCATGTCCGACGCGGGGTAGACATGGGCGCCCAGGGTGCGCACCCGGTGGGTCTTTTCCGCCTCGGGTTCCAGGTTTTCGCGGCGCAGGTAGCCAACGTAACTTGACGGCATCGCCATGCCAAACGCCCAACCTTCGCGGTCTTCGAGCATTGTGAACCGGTTCCCAAAAAGAAGCTGTCGGTCAAGTTGGCCTTCCGGAGCTGCAAGCAAGTCCGCCACCGGCTGGGCCACCTGCATGGGCGTGCCTTCGGTGATGGGCAATTCGGTCCGCCCAGCAAGGCTGGCATGGGCCACGCGGTCGTTGGCGGGCCAAAGCCTGCGGTCCTGGGCGGGGTTGGATGCGCCGGTCACCGGTAGCGGTCCGCGATAACTTGGAAGGCCGCCCGGGCGGCCATGGCCGCGCCGCCTTTGGGGCGCCCGGGCTTTGTCGCCGCGGTCCAGCCGTAAATGTCGAAATGGGCAAAGCTCTGGGCGTTTTCCACAAAACGCCGCAGGAAAAGCGCCGCGGTGATCGACCCCGCGAAGCCGCCCTTGGGGGCGTTGTCCAGGTCCGCGATGTCCGGTTCGATCATCGGTTCATAGGGGTCCCAGAATGGCATCCGCCAAAGCGGGTCCTCCACCTGCTGGCCCGCCCGGGTCAGGGCGTCGGCCAAAGCATCGTCACCGGTGTAGAACGGCATCACGTCGGGCCCCAGTGCCACCCGCGCCGCGCCCGTGAGCGTGGCCATGCACAAGATCATATCGGGCGTTTCTTCGTCAGCAAGCGCCAGGGCATCTGCCAGCACAAGCCGCCCCTCCGCGTCGGTGTTGTTGATTTCGACCGAAAGGCCCTTGCGGCTGGCCAGCACGTCGCCCGGCCGGAAAGCCCCGGCACTGACAGAGTTTTCCACCGCGGGCACCAACACCCGCAGGCGCACGGGCAGGCCCGCGGCCATGATCATATGCGCAAGGCCCATCACTGTAGCCGCCCCGCCCATATCCTTTTTCATCAACCCCATGGAGCCGCCTGGCTTTAGGTTCAGCCCGCCCGTGTCAAAGCAGACACCCTTGCCCACCAGCGTCACCTTTGGGTGGTCCAGGTCGCCCCACGTCATGTCGAGCAACCGGGGCGACTGGTCGCTGGCGCGCCCCACCGTGTGGATAAGCGGGAAGTTGAGATCAAGAAGCCCGTCGCCGGCAATGACCGACACGTCCGCGCCAAAGCTTTCGCCCAGGTCCGCAAACGCAAGGTCCAGCGCATCTGGGCCCATGTCGTTGGCCGGCGTGTTGATCAGATCGCGGGTCAGCGCCTCCCCGGCGGCGAGCGTTTCCAGAAGCGCGGTATCGATCCCGGGCGGTGGGACCAGTTCGGCCCCGGGCGCCGAGCGGTCTTTGTAGCGGGCAAAGGTGTAGCCCGCCAAAAGCCAGGCCAGCGTGGCCTGTGTCAGGGCGTCCCCGTCAAGCCCTTCGATCCGGTAGCGGCCCTTGGGCAACGCGGTTGCGGCAGCGCCCAGGTGCAACCGATCCCTGGCCCTGCTGGCCGCGGTGCCATAGCCGAAGAGCGCGCCGCTTACGTTTGGGCTGTCGCTGTCGTCTTCCCCGGAACCGGGAACCGCCACGCATTGGCCCAAGCGGCCCTCGAACCCGGCTGCTGCGGCGGCGGCGCGGACTTGGGGTTTTGCCTTATCCAGAAAAGCCGCGCACCCGTCTTGGTCTATCACCCAAAGAGGCACCGCGCCTGTGTCGTCGCTTGCAAATCCGGCCATGGGTTTAGTCCTTCGGTAGTTTCTGGCGCACTTCCACCTGGCTATCCGGCATAACGTGCAGGTCAAGGCGCGAGAATGGGATTTCGATGTCGTGTTCCTTTAGGGTGTCCCAAAGTGCCAGGTACACGTCGCCGCGCACGTTGGTCAGACCCGCGGTGCTGTCGCGGATCCAAAAGCGAAGGATGAAGTCGATGCTGCTGTCGCCGAAACCCACAATGTGGCACACAGGTTTCGGGATCCGCACCACGCGGTTGACGGATAAAGGTGCCTCGGAGCCGATCTTTTTCACCAGATGCGGGTCGCTGTCGTAGCTGACGCCGAAGTGGATATCGAGCCGCACAAGATCCGATGAATGAGACCAGTTCACCACCTGCATGGTGATAAAGTCCTCGTTCGGGATCAGATATTCGCGCCCGTCGCGGGTCAGCACACTAGCGTATCGGGCGCCGAGTTGGGTGATCCAGCCAAACGTGTCCCCCAGGCTGATCACGTCACCGGGCTTGATCGACTTATCGAGCAGTATAATCACCCCGCTGACCAGATTCGACACGATCTTTTGCAAGCCAAAGCCGATGCCAAATGCGATGGCCCCGGACAAAAGCGCTAGGTTGCCGACGTCAAAGCCCACGATGCGCAGCGCGATAAGGAAAGCGATCCCGTAGAGAACGACCTGGAGCGCCTTGCCCAAAAGAACACGGATCGACGGGGACATATCCTGGATCCGGTCGATACGGTTGCCGCCGGCTTTTGACAGAAAGCTTGCCACGCCAAAAAGCGCGCCAAGAGACAACGCCGCTGTGATCACCATCAGAGCGCTGATGCGTATGTCACCTACCGAAAAAGCTAGCGAATCAAGCGCTGTGGCAGCGGCTTCTGTGAGCCCCAGGATTGTCAGCGTGGCATAGACCCAAGCCACCCAGCGTACCACCAGCCGAACAGATCGGGTGCGGATCAGCCGGGTGATTACCGCAATGACAAAGAGCCATAGCGCCAAGGTCGCGGCGAGCGATACGAAATAGCTGCGCGAAGGCCATGTGATCTCGCGCATGACAAAGACAGTGGCCCAGGCAAGGATCACAAAGACCAAAAGCCAAAGCCGTTGGTTGATGACTGCCGCCACCCGAAGAACCCATTTTGGCAGGCCGTGGGACCGACCAAGCCAAGCCCGCACCCTTGGGCGCAGCAGCAGGTAAATCAAATAGGCCAGCACAATCAGGCCAATGATGATGGCCAGTTGGTAGGCGCTCCACGGGCGCAGCATCCGGTTGACCAAGGCTTCCCCCATCAAAAGGAAGCTTTCCCATTGCTCTGTCAGGGACGGCGGCGCCTCTGGCGGGGCGGTTGATGCATCCTGGGCCGCTTCCGCCGCTGCGGTTTGAGCCACCTCTTCCGCCGTTGTGGTGTCTGGTTCCAATTCGCCCTACCGACCTGTGGTGGCCCGAAAATAGCGAGTTTTGGCGCTTTGATAAGGGTCTGCGACCTGGTGCCGGTCGGTTTCTATCGGTCTTGCCCAGGGCGTGGTGAAACGCTATTCTTGTGGGTATGGCAAAACGGATATGTCTACAGGATCGTTTTCGGCTTCCGTCCCGGTTTTACCGGACGGCTTGCCAACTTGTGTCCGGGCTAGGTTAGGGCACCCCCAAACCCCTACCAAGCCAACCCGTTGCCGAGGTCAGCATGTCCGAACAAACTCTGAATTCCACTTCGAAATCACCGAAGACACTCTACGATAAAATTTGGGATGCTCATGTAGTTGACGCATCTGATGACGGCACGTGTCTTCTTTATATTGATCGCCACCTTGTGCACGAGGTCACAAGCCCCCAGGCATTTGAGGGGCTGCGCATGGCTGGTCGCAAGGTCCGTGCGCCAGACAAAACGATCGCAGTGCCCGACCACAACGTGCCCACGTCCCTGGACCGGGCCAACCCCCGCAACATGACCGAAGACAGCCGCGTCCAGGTCGAAGCGCTTGACCGGAACGCTCGCGAATTTGGCGTGCACTATTACCCTGTTAGCGACGTACGCCAGGGGATTGTGCATATTGTTGGCCCCGAACAGGGCTGGACGCTGCCGGGCATGACCGTCGTCTGCGGCGACAGCCACACGGCCACCCACGGGGCCTTTGGGGCGCTGGCCCACGGCATCGGCACATCAGAGGTGGAGCACGTGCTGGCCACCCAAACGCTGATCCAAAAAAAGTCTAAGAACATGAAGGTGGAAATTACCGGGTCCTTGCGTCCCGGGGTGACCGCCAAAGACATCACCATGTCGGTGATCGGCAAAACCGGCACCGCGGGCGGCACGGGCTATGTGATAGAATACTGCGGTCAGGCCATCCGGGAGCTTTCCATGGAAGGCCGTATGACGGTCTGTAACATGGCCATTGAGGGTGGCGCCCGTGCCGGGCTTATTGCCCCTGATGAAACCACGTTCGCCTATTGCCGGGGCCGCGCCCACGCGCCGAAAGGGGCTCAATGGGAAATGGCCGTTGCCGCTTGGCGCGATCTCTATACCGATGAAGGCGCGCACTTCGACAAGGTTGTCACCATCCACGGCCCCGATATCGCGCCAAGCGTGACCTGGGGCACGTCGCCGGAAGACGTGCTGCCCATCGACGCGGTTGTGCCAAGCCCCGACGATTTTGAGGGCGGCAAATCTGAGGCGGTGGCCCGGTCGCTGGCTTATATGGGTCTGACGCCGGGCACGCCGCTGAGCCAGATCGAAATCGACGCGGTCTTTATCGGGTCTTGCACCAATGGGCGTATCGAAGACCTACGCGCCGCGGCGGAAATTCTGCGCGGCAAGCGGATCAAAGCAGGCCTGCGGGCGATGGTTGTGCCCGGGTCGGGTCTGGTGCGAGCCCAGGCCGAAGAAGAGGGCCTTGCCGATATCTTCCAAGAGGCCGGGTTCGAATGGCGCATGGCCGGTTGCTCCATGTGTCTGGGCATGAACCCGGATCAGCTTTCGGTGGAAGAACGCTGCGCGTCCACGTCAAACCGCAACTTTGAGGGGCGCCAGGGCTACAAAAGCCGCACGCACCTTCTTTCGCCAGCCATGGCTGCGGCGGCGGCCCTGACCGGACGTTTGACCGACATCCGTAAATTGGAGCGCTGATTATGGAAAAGTTCGAAACCGTCTCCGGGGTCGCAGCGCCCATGCCGCTGGTGAATATTGATACGGATATGATCATCCCCAAGCAGTTCTTAAAGACGATCAAACGGTCCGGTCTGGGCGTTAACCTCTTTGATGAACTTCGCTATAACCGTGACGGGACCGAGAT
The DNA here is from genome assembly GCA_039026255.1 of Pseudomonadota bacterium. Taxonomy (GTDB): domain Bacteria; phylum Pseudomonadota; class Alphaproteobacteria; order Rhodobacterales; family Rhodobacteraceae; genus Amylibacter. The sequence goes on along the minus strand of JBCCMR010000005.1, from coordinate 16,333 downwards.
CGAGGATTTCGTGCTTAACAAAGCGGCCTATCGGGATGCGCAAATCCTAGTGGCGGGCGACAACTTCGGTTGCGGGTCGTCGCGCGAACATGCGCCCTGGGCCCTCAAGGACTTCGGCATCCGGGTAGTCATCAGTACATCTTTTGCGGACATTTTCTTTAATAACTGCTTTAAAAACGGGATCCTACCGGTGGTGCTGCCCCAGGGGCAGGTGGATGTCCTGATGGAAGACGCGGAGCGCGGCGCAAACGCCCGGATAACCGTCGATCTGGAGCGTCAGGTGGTATCCGCCACGGACGGAACAGAGTTTTTGTTTGAGGTTGACCCCTTTAAGAAACACTGCCTTGTCAACGGGTTGGATGATATTGGGTTGAGCCTGCAAAAGGTTGATGCGATCGACGACTATGAAGCCCGGATCGCCCAGGCGACCCCTTGGCTTTAGGCTCTTTGCGGCTTGGATTGTGGCCTCAATGTGGTGATGCAAACACGCATCAGATACACGGCGAAAGCCCCTGAATACGCACATTTTTATCTGACCGCAGTTGATTAAAAACTGCGTTTGGGCATCATTAAGGCAACAATAAGGCTTAGGGCCGTACAAAAACGCCTGACTGACGAATCGGGCGGAGGATGAGGCAGTGTTGATCAGGCTAGCAGGCGCGTCTTTGCGGGCGGCGATGGTGGCGACCGTTGTGGTTGTGCCGGCGCTTATGCTCCCCGACGTATCCACCAGCGCAGAGGAATTGGCGATTATCGCCGCTGCCCTAGCGGCAGCCTTTGTGATTTTCGAATATGGATTTCAGACGCCCTCGCTTATCGAATTTCGCTTCGCCGCCCCCTATAATCGCTTTCGTTTTGCCATGTTTGCCGCGGTCTTGGTGGCGTTGACCCTGGCGTTTCGCCCGACCATTCACGATACCGGCGCGTCTATCCTGTTGACACAAATGGCCCAAAGCAGCTTGGCCGCCTGGGACTTTGCTGGGTCGCCTGTGCGTGCATTCATGACCCTTACCGGCGCCATGGACGATACCGCCCGCACGCTTGTGGCCACCGCTGCCGCGCTGGCGATTACTGTAACTGTGGCTACGATGCTGGTCTTTGCTGCGATCATGACGTTCTTCTCTTGGCCGTTAAGCCGCGATACCTTCAACCTATGGATCAACATCCCCACTTTCGACGCCAACCTGGGCGAAGATGCCCAGGCAGCACTGCGCCAGTCGGCGTTTATGTCAGTGCTGATCGGGTTGACGCTGCCCTACCTGGCGCCTCAGGCGGCGCTGGCTTTTATGGGTCCGCTGGAACCTGTCAGCCCGGGCAACAGCTTGATCTTGGTTTGGATGATCGCCATTTGGTGCTTTGTTCCCGCGGCAACCCTTTTGCGGGCGGTTGCGTTGTACCGGGTGGCGCATCTTCTGGCTTTGGAAAACGTCTCCGAAGGCTGATCGGGGCCACATTCGGGGCGGTATTGATAGGCGTTGCCCTGGGTTTGGGGCCGGTGACTGGCGCCGAACTTGATCGTGCGCCGGGGGCGGTGCGCATCGCCACCTTCAATGCATCGCTGTCACGGAAGGGGCCGGGGCTCCTGCTACGCGATATTCTGGACCGAGACACGCAGGTTTTGGGCGCGGCCCGGATTATCGCCCGGGTGGCGCCAGACATTATTCTGATTAATGAATTTGACCACGACGCTGAAAGTCGCGCCCTGATCGCATTTCAGACAATCCTGGCGGAGTTGGGCGCCAACTACCCGCACCGCTATGCACCGGCGCCCAATACAGGTGTGCCGACCGGGCTTGACCTCGATGGTGACGGGCGCCTTGGCGGCCCCGCGGACGCCCAGGGCTTTGGTATGTTTCGGGGCCAGTACGGCATGGCGCTTCTGAGCCGGTTTCCCATCGACGCAGCCGCCGCGCGGGATTTTAGCGCGCTGATCTGGGCTGACTTGCCGGACGCGCAGCTGCCAATGCTCGACGGGGCGCTCTACTATGGGGCAGATATCCGAGCGCGGTTGCGCCTGTCGTCAAAAGGTCACTGGGATGTCCCGATCACGCTCCCTGACGGACGCAGGCTTCACCTTTTGGCCAGCCATGCCACCCCGCCCGTTTTCGATGGCCCCGAAGACCGTAATGGCCGCCGCAACGCGGATGAAATCCGTTTTTGGACCAAGTATCTGGCCAATGAAATGGAAGCAATCACGGGAACGGCTCCGGGTCCATGGGTTGCCGTTCTGGGCGATATGAACGCCGATCCTGCGGACGGCGACGGGGTCCGGTCCGCGATGCGCGCGCTGCTCGAAAGTCCGATCCTACAGGACCCGCGTCCGGCATCTGTCGGGGGTCAGAGAGCGGCCACCGATGGCCACACAGGTGATCCGGCGCTGGATACCGCTGACTGGGAAGATCCTTCGCCTGGAAACCTGCGGGTCGATTACGTTCTGCCAGGGGTAGCGTTTACCGTGACCGGCAGCGGTGTTTTTTGGCCCGCTGCTGGGACTCCGGACGCGGATCTGCTGACTGTTGGCAAAGACCCCGTTAGCAACCACCGCTTGGTTTGGGTCGACGTCCGTTAGGGGTTGCCCGCGGGCGGGTTGGCGATACTGAGCTCCGCAAAATCAAAGAGCTTAGGATCAAGTAGGTGGCTTGGCCGGGCGTTCATTAGCGCCCGGAACATCACCTGGCGCCGCCCGGGGCTGGTCGCTTCCCAGCCGTCGAGGATGCGTTTGACCTGCTGGCGCTGTAGCCCGTCTTGGGACCCGCAGAGATCGCAGGGAATGATCGGATACCCCAGGGCCGCGGCAAAGCGTTCGCAGTCGGCTTCGGCCACATAGGCAAGCGGTCGATAGAGCAACAGGTCCCCCTCTTCGTTCAAAAGCTTCGGCGGCATGGTGGCCAAGCGCCCGCCGTGGAAGAGGTTCATAAAGAACGTCTCAAGGATGTCGTCCCGGTGGTGACCCAGCACAACGGCGCTGCACCCTTCCTCGCGGGCAATGCGATATAGATTGCCGCGCCGCAAACGCGAACATAGCGCGCAGAGCGTGCGACCCGCCGGGACCTTATCCATGACGATCGAATAAGTGTCTTGGTATTCGATCCGGTGCGGCACGCCCATGCGCTCCAAAAACTCTGGCAGGACCGTCGCCGGAAAATTCGGCTGCCCCTGATCAAGGTTGCAGGCCAGTATCTCGATCGGGAGAAGCCCGCGCCACTGCAGTTCTGTAAGCGCCGCCAAAAGCGTGTAGCTGTCTTTTCCGCCTGATAGGCACACCAGCCACCGGGCGTTGCGATCGACCATCGCAAAGTCGTCCACCGCTTGGCGCACCTGGCGAACGATACGCTTACGGAGTTTTTTGAATTCCGTCGTCGTAGGGGCACCAGCAAAAAGGGGGTGAATATCGTGCGAGTGGTCCAGCATCCCCCGGTGATAGGCCTGGCGCGCCCGGGCCACAAGCGCGGCGGCGCTAAACAGGTTAAATGACGCGCCTGTGATGGGGTCAAATGAACCGTTTTTGGGGGTTGCAGCGTATGTATTTAAATCCTGCCTTAGGAGCCCCCAGATGAAACCGCTACGCACAATGCTGCGCAAGCTATTCCGATCCTACTTAAAGTCTGAACGGAGCCTGTTGCCCTAGCGGCGCCTCCCGGTTGCATCCGGGTGTGCAGACGCTTAGGCACAGCGGGGTCCCGGGAGGGAGGCCGGGGCCCCACCCAACTTCCTGCTCGGCGGAAAGGCCTGCCCATGAAACACCTGATCCTTTGCGCTGCGCTTTTCTTGGCGGCCTGTTCCGGGCGCCCTGGACTTGACGATCCTTCTTTGGGCGGGCCGAAGCTAAACCTGGAAGAATACTTCGACGGCACGGTCATCGGCTACGGGCAGTTTAACGACCTTTTTGGAACAGTCCGCCGCCGGTTCGAGGTTGAAATCGAGGGCACATGGGACGGGCGGACCCTGAATCTGGTGGAAGACTTCGTTTACGAAGATAAAACTATCGAACAGCGGGTATGGACGCTGACAAAAACCGGCGACGACACCTGGACCGGCACTGCGCCGGGAGTGTTGGGCATCGCGAAAGGGATAGAAAAAGGGGATGTATTCAATTGGCAGTACCGGATCGACTTGCCGGTGCCTGATGGAACCCTACGCACCCGATTTGACGATTGGATGTGGCGGTTGGATGACCGTCGGGTTCTAAACCGTGCATACATGGAAAAGGCCGGCGTCACTATCGGCGAGGTACTCATCTTTTTCGTGAAGCAGTAAGGCGCCAAATAAAAAGGGGACCGCGCGGCATACGGTCCCCTCTTTAAGGTGCACCCTCTGCGAGGGTAAGTATGGGGTCCGACCTACATCCCCATCTCGGCAAGCATTTCCGCAGATTTACCGGTGTTCTTCTCAAGAAGCTTTTTCAGCTTTCCAAGAGCTGCTGCTTCGACCTGACGAATTCGCTCTTTTGACAGGCCTAATTCGTCGCCGATAGACCCCAGCGTGCGCGGGTCCTCGATCAAAAGTCGCTGGCTTAAGATATACCGCTCCCGGTCGTTCAGCCCGCCCATTGCCTCGCTAAGCCAGTCACGGAGCCGGTCCAGGTCGTGATTTCGGGCGACAATCTCCGCGGCTTGGGGGCCGTCATCGGCCAAGGCATCCTGCCACTCGCGGCCTTCGTCATCGGTGGATTGTTGGGCGTTCAAGCTGAAGTCCGAACCGCTAAGACGGCCCTGCATCATTTCCACATCCCGTAGTGGTACGCCGATTTCGTGAGCGATCTTTTCCGACAGCTGATGGCCGTCCAACTCTTCGCCAGACGCGTTCGCTTCCCGCTCAAGCATCGCTTGGACGCGCTTCAGGTTGAAGAACAGTGCTTTTTGGCTGCTGGTGGAACCAGTGCGCACCATCGACCAGTTGCGCATCACGTAATCTTGGATCGCGGCCTTAATCCACCACTGGGCGTAGGTTGAAAACCGCACGCCCCGGTCTGGGTCAAATTTGTCGGCGGCTTTCATCAGACCCACGCCTGCCTCTTGGATAAGGTCTTGGGTTGATGCGCCGTAGCGGCGAAACTTCGATGCCATCGAAATCGCCAGTCGCATGTAAGCGTTGATCAGCCGGTGAAGCGCTTGTTCATCCCGTTCGTCACGCCAGGCGCGGGCAAGTTGCATCTCCGTTTCGGCGTCCAACAGCTCTGCTTGCATAGCCTGACGGCGGAAGTCATGTGTGGAATTGTCATCCAAAGGCATAGCACCCTCTCACCCGTTGAAGTTAATTGCTGGTTCCAGCTTCGTTATGCTTCTACTACGTGCCTGCATGGCAAACCGATCACATGTGGGTGCAAAAATTTTTACTCTTCCGAGACTGACCCTGGTTTTAGGCGGCGCCGCAAGCGGCAAATCCCGGTTTGCCGAAGACCTGGTGCGCCGGGCTCCGGGGCCGCACCGCTACGTGGCTACGGCCCAGGCTTTTGATGAAGAAATGCGCGCCAAGATACTGAAACACCAACAGGATCGTGGCGAAGGCTGGGACACAACCGAGGCTCCCTACGACCTTGCAGGCGCGCTTACCGCGCTGCCAGGGACCGCGCCGGTGTTGGTGGATTGCCTGACGCTTTGGCTCAGTAACATTATTTTGGCGCAGGATATTGAAGTGACCAAAAATCAGCCGTTGAGGCTCGAATTCGATCAATTGCTAAACGCCTTGGCCGATGCCAAAGCGCCGATTGTTACAGTCTCAAACGAGGTTGGGCAGGGAATCGTTCCGGAAAATCGCCTAGGCCGGGCGTTCAGAAATCACCAGGGACGACTCAATCAGGCGGTGGCGGCGCAGGCTGATCTGGTGGTTCTGGTGGCCGCGGGCTTGCCGCTGGTGTTGAAAGGGCAGATGCCATGACCAAGCTCTATTTCGTGCGCCATGGACCGACGCACCGAAACACCCTGGTGGGGTGGACGGATGTGCCCGCAGATCTGTCAGACACGGCGGCGCTGGCGCGGCTGTCGGCGCATCTACCGGGTGAGGCGCTTCTGGTGTCGTCGGACCTGGTGCGCTGCGTGGCGACGGCCGATGCCATCCAAGGCGACCGCACCCGGCTGCCCCATGACGCGGGGCTGAGGGAGTTGAATTTCGGCAACTGGGAGGACCGCACCTTCGCGGATGTGGCCGAAACTGACCCGGGCCTGTCGCGCGCCTATTGGTCTGACCCGGGTGACCCGGCACCCCCGGGGGGCGAAAGCTGGAACGCAGCGGCGGCGCGGGTGGAGGGCGCCGTGGGCCGGCTTTTGTCGGCGCACCCGGGGCGCGACCTAATTGTAGTGGCCCATTTCGGCGCCATCCTGACCCAAGTACAGCGCGCGGCGCGCATGCCAGCTCGGGCGGCGTTGGCCTTTAAGATCGACAATCTGTCAGTCACCACACTGGAGTTCACCGACCCCGCATGGCGGGTTTTGGGGGTCAATCACGTTCTGTGATGGGCCGCGCCACAAATCGCCGTTTGCTCCTGGCGATGGGCGCGGCCAGGATTGGACTATGACTTACCATTTGGCAATCGGCGACCGTTCCTATTCCAGTTGGTCCCTGCGGGCCTGGCTTCTTTTTGCTAAGTGGAACATCCCGGTGCGAGTGGAAACCGCACGGATTTACACCGACGAATTGCCCACGCTCTTGCAGCGCTATGCCCCGTCGCGGCTGGTGCCGGCCATGAAGCGGGACGGGGTGGTGACCCACGACACGCTTGCTATCGCCGAAACCCTGGCCGAGGATCACATAACAATGTGGCCTACTGATGCCGCCGCCCGCGCCCACGCCCGGTCGATGACAGCCGAGATGCATTCGGGTTTTCCAGCCCTACGCCTGGCGTGTCCCATGAACCTGTTGCACGGGTGGGACGGGTTTGCCCCTGCCGAGGACGTTCTGGCCGATTGCGCGCGGATCGAGACGCTTTGGTCTGCGGCGTTGCAGGCTTCGGGCGGACCCTGGCTTTTTGGCGATTATACGGTGGCCGACGCGTTCTACGCGCCAGTGGCCACGCGCTTTGCCACCTACGGGCTGCCGCGCGGCGGTGATGCGGGCGCCTATATCGCCAAGACCCTGGCCGACGGGCATTTCCGGCGCTGGCGGGCCATGGGCGTGGCCGAAAACTACGTTCAGACTGCCTATGACATGGGATTGCCCCATGTGTCCTGGTCCGGCCCCACGCCGATTCCCGCCCAGGCCGTAAGCGGATCGGACGCGGAAAACGACCGCTGCCCGTATTCGGGCGACCCGGTCACGGACGTGCTGGAAATCGACGGCCGTCGCATCGGCTTTTGCAACCCGTTTTGCCGGGACAAAACCGTGGCCGACCCCGCCGCCTGGCCCGCTTTCATGGCTATTTACGAAAAATAAACCATCGGCCCGTAAGCCGTTAACTAAGGTTAATCGGAGGGGTCATGGTCGCCACCACCTATACGGTCGCTTTCATCGGGGTGGAGGCGCGACTTATCCAGGTACAATGCGCGTTTGCTCCGGGGATGCCCAGCTTTCAGGTGACCGGGCTCCCGGATAAGGCGGTGTCAGAGGCCCGCGAACGGGTGCGCGCGGCGCTCCACGGAATGGCTCTGGCGCTGCCTAGCCAGAAGATGATCGTCAATTTGTCGCCCGCGGACCTTCCTAAGGAGGGGTCGCATTTTGATCTGCCGATTGCGCTTGCGGTCCTGGCGGCCTTGGGGGTGGTGCCACAGGACGCCGCCGCGGGCTGCCTGGCCCTGGGGGAGTTGTCGCTGGCGGGCGACATTTTGCCTACGATCGGGGCTCTCCCGGCGGCGCTGACTGCTGCAGAAGAAGCTTTGACGCTCGCCTGCCCTGAAAGTTCTGGGCCCGAGGCCGCCTGGGTCGGTGCAACCCAGGTCCTGGCGCCGCGCACGCTCATCCAACTGATTAACCACCTCAACGGGAAAGAGGTCATCGCCCCATCGGAGCCGGGCACGGTCATCGATGGCACCGGCCACCGGGACATGCGCGACGTCAAAGGCCAAAGCCGGGCGAAACGTGCCCTGGAGATCGCCGCGGCCGGGCGCCACCACCTAATGTTCGTTGGCCCGCCCGGGGCGGGGAAGTCGATGATGGCGTCTCGGATGCCGGGAATCTTGCCGCCACTCGATGCGGCAGAGGCGCTTGATACGTCGATGATCCATTCCCTGGCGGGTACGCTCGACAAAGGGGGTATTTCCAAAACCCGCCCCTTTCGGGACCCGCATCATACGGCATCCATGGCTGCCCTGGTGGGGGGCGGACGCGGGGCGAAACCAGGGGAGATTTCGTTGGCTCACAACGGGGTGCTCTTTCTTGATGAAATGCCGGAGTTTAATCGCGCGGCACTCGAAACTCTGCGCCAGCCCTTGGAAACCGGCCAGGTTATGGTGGCGCGGGCCAATGCGCATGTGACGTATCCTTGCCGTTTCATGCTGGTGGGGGCCGCCAACCCCTGTCGCTGCGGCGCCCAGGCAGAACCAGGCCGCCCCTGTCCTGGGGGTCCGGCCTGCTCCGAGAACTACCTGGGGCGCATATCAGCCCCGCTGATGGATCGGTTCGATCTGCGCATAGAAGTGCCCGCCGTGCGGCCCGCGGACCTAACGGCTCCTGAAGACGGGGAGCCATCCGCCGCCATCGCCGCCCGGGTCGCTGACGCGCGCCAGGTGCAGCGCACCCGCTACGCCGATGACCCCACGCTTCATCAGAACGCCGACGCGGAGGGCGCCTGGCTAGACCGGGTGGCATCGCCCGACGCGGAGGGGCGCGCTATGCTCGATACCGCCGCGGAACGATTCCACATGACCGCACGGGGCTATCATCGGGTCTTGCGGGTGGCGCGCACAATCGCCGACCTAGCCGGGGATGCGCAGGTGGCACAGCCTCATGTGGCCGAAGCGCTCAGCTACCGGTTGGCGGGACGAAGCGGTCTATGAAGGTCGCGATGTGGTCCATGGCAGCGGCCGCTTCGGGCACGATCCCCTGCATCAGGTGAAACACATGGAAGGCGTTGGGCCAGATTTGGACTGCGGGCTCATGACCCTGGGCGGTGAGCGCCGCAACCATGCGTTTGGTGTCGCCGAAGAGCATTTCGCCCGCGCTCACATGGAAAAGAACCGGCGGCGGGGCGTTGAAGACCGCGTGCACCGGGGACGCCCGCGGGTCAGTTACCGGGTGCTCGCCCAGGTACATGCCGCGCATTTCGTTGAACCGCCCCCGGGGGAGGAGCACATCGCCCGCCGCATGGGCGTCAAGCGTGCCGCCGGTCCCCGAAAGGTCCACCACCGGACTGATCGCCACCGCCGCACCGGGTTGCTCCGCCGCCGGGAGCGACCCCAGAAGCGCCAGCGTCAGGCAACCGCCTGCGCTATCGCCGGCCACCGTGACCCGGCCCCGCGGCACACGCGCGATCAGTGCCCGGTAGGCCCCGGTCAGCGCGTCAATAGCCGCCGGGAAGGGCTCTTCTGGCGCCAGGGGATAGCGCGGTAGAACCGCCTCGCAGCGCATACGCTTGGCCAAGGCCGCGGCCATGTGGCGGTGGGTTTCCGGGCTGCCGCAGACAAAGGCGCCGCCGTGGATCCAAAAAACTACCCGGTTGTTTTGCGGGCGCCCGACAGACACCCAAACCGCTTCCAGATCCCCCAGGCGGCTGTTGCGCCAGATCGCGCCCGGCGGTGCCCAGTGGTTGCGGCGGGCGCTGCTCTCGAACGCTTCGCGTAGCTCCGGCGGGCCGGGCACGCGGGCGACCATAGGCTTTACCAGGGCCTTGGCGGCCCGTTCGGCCAGCGCCATGCGCCAGCTTTTCACGACCGGCGCGCTTCGATGGCGTCCCAGATCTGACCCGCTACGTCGATACCGTCGAAGCGTTCTAGCTCTTGGATGCCGGTGGGCGAGGTCACGTTAATTTCGGTTAGGTAGTCGCCAATGACGTCGATCCCCACAAAAACCTGGCCCTTTTCGCGCAAAAGCGGGCCGATGGCGGCGCAGATTTCGTGGTCTCGGGTGGTCAGGGCGACCTTTTCGGGGCGCCCGCCCACGTGCATGTTGGAGCGGGTCTCGCCCGCCGCGGGGACGCGGTTGATGGCGCCCACGGGCTCCCCGTCAACCAGGATGACCCGCTTGTCGCCCGCCGCCACAGCGGGCAGGAATTCCTGCGCGATAAGCGGTTCGCGGGAGATCGAGGTGAAAAGCTCGTGGAGGGAGTTGAGATTGCGGTCCTCGGGTCCCAGGCGAAACACGCCCGCTCCGCCATTGCCGTAGAGCGGTTTGACGATGATGTCCCCGTGGCGTTCCTTAAAGGCGCGTAGGGTGTGGATGTCGCGGGCAATTGTGGTCGCCGGGGTCAGGTCCGGAAAGCGCAGCACCAGGAGCTTTTCGGGAAAGTTGCGCACCCAGGTGGGGTCATTGACCACCAGCGTATCCGGGTGGATCAGGTCCAGCAGGTGCGTCGTGGTGATGTAGTTCATGTCAAACGGTGGGTCTTGGCGCAGCCAAACGACGTCGAACTCCGAAAGTGGGCGGACAAGTTCCGGTCCGAAGGCGACATGGGCCCCCCTGGTGCGTGAAAGTGTGACGCTGTTGCCCCGGGCGACGACTTGTCCCGCGTCAAGCGCAAGCGTGTCCGGGGTGTAAACAAAGAGCGCGTGCCCGCGGGCTTGGGCTGCCTCCGCCAGGCGAAAACTGCTGTCGGCGTCGATGTCCACATCCGCGATAGGGTCCATCTGGAAAGCGACGTCGAGGGGCATGGCAGTCTCCGCTTTGAGGGTCCGCCCGGATACCGGTCGGCGCGTCCCTATGTGACCCGAACCCGACCCGGTTGCAATCGCGCGAACGGGCTAGGACACCCGCGGTTTCGCGAGTGCCTCGCAGCGGGGCCCTAGGGGCGTCTTGGAGAAGCCAACGAAGCGTGGAGCGGCGCCTGAGCGAATGGTGCAATCAACGACGGGTTGCACCCAAGGGATCTTGGGACGGCCCCCTGTTTTGCAAAACAAGTCATAGGATAATGGATTAGCGCCGAAAGGGGCACACCAAGTGACGCAATGCCCATAACTCCGAAGGTCGCCGCTGTTAATGTTGGGGTTACATGTGAAGCGCTCCGGGCACCACCTTCACCCGGCCGCTATAGTCCACAAGGGCGGCATCGACACGACATTCGGCCCGGCCGTCAGCGGAGTGTTTTTCCAAAAAGCGTTCCGCTGCGGCATAGATGCGACGCTGCTGATAGGGGGTTATCCGACCCATGGCCGCATCATGGGATCGGGCCGATTTCACCTCTACGAAGTAGAATTTGTTACCATGTTGGGCGACGATATCAATCTCCCCTTCGCGCACCCGAAACCGGCGGCTGTGAATGGCAAAACCGCAGCGGCGGTAGGCTTCGACGACTTGATCTTCTGCCATGTTGCCGCGGCTGTGATTGGCCAGGCTTTTGGCGCGCCGGTATTTCGAAACTGCTTTGGCGGGGGAAATTTCCATTGCACAATCCTGGTGACTTTGGCCGTACCGTGCCAGGAAAAGCTTCGCAAAGGGTTAAGACGAACCTTCCCGCAGTTTAAGCGCCAGATCGTAAAGCGTTTTGCGCGGCATGCCGGTTTGCGCGGAGACTGCTTTGGCGGCGTCCTTCAGGCTGAGAGTTCTTAGCGCCGCGCGCAAAAGCTCTTCTGGGTCTATGGCGGTATCTTTTGCCGGGGGGCTGTCCAGAACCAGGACAATTTCGCCTTTTATGGTCTCTCGGGTCGCTAGGGTTGCGGTGATTGTTGTGAGTGTTCCGCGCAGCGTTTCCTCGTGGCGCTTGGTCATTTCGCGGCAAAGCGTGGCCCGGTGGTCAGGTCCAAAGGCTTGCGCCAGGTCTTCAAGCGTTGCCAGCACCCGTCGGGGACTTTCGTAAAGCACAAGCGTTGCACCGGCATCGCTAAGACCCGTGATCCAACGGCGCCGGGCCGCGGTCTTTGCCGGGGGAAAGCCCGCGAAAAGAAACCGGTCGGTGGGCAGCCCGGCCACGGCCAGGGCTGCCACGGCGGCGCTGGCGCCGGGCACTGCTACCACCGGATGGCCGGCCTCACCCGCCGCACGGACAATGTCAAACCCAGGATCGGAAATAGTTGGCGTGCCAGCCTCCGACACAAGCACCACGGACCGCCCGGCGGCTAGGTGCCCCATCAGCGTGTCGCGCAGGGCAGCGGCGTTGTGATCGTGGTAGGCCAGCATCGGGCGCTTGGCCCGGGCGATCCCGTGGATGTCCATCAATCGCCTGGTTGTACGGGTATCCTCGCACGCCAGCACATCCGCCGCCCCAAGCACATCAAGGGCGCGCAGGGTGATGTCACGGGCCGCCCCGATCGGGGTTGCGACCACGTAAAGCCCCCCGGAGAGCATCGCGTCCGAGGTGTCGTCCATATGCCGCTCAATTTCGTAGGACACACCGTTCTCCGTTGATTTGAACCCTCTAGCCCCTTAGCTAGGGATGCGCGACGCGGCAACAATGGCCGTGAGCACCGGCGCGGATGGGATGGGGATATGATGGCTATGATGGCAACGATCGAAGCGACGAAACGGCAACAGCACGCGGGGTTGGTATCCCGGCGTCTGGCCCGGCGGGCGCTGCTTTGGCTGGCGGGTGGGGCCGCTGCATTTGTTCTAAGCGCCTGTTTGGAGGCCGGAGGCCAGGGACCGCGGGTCAACACCAATAACGCGGTGACGGTTGCGCTTATGGTGCCGCAAGGCACAGGGCAGCCGCAGACCGAGGCGCTGGCCAATGCGCTTGTTGCGGCGGCGCAGATGGCCGTGGAAGAAATGGAAGACGTCAAAATTGACCTGCGCGTTTACCCAACTGGAGGCAATGCCAACCAGGCCGCAGCGGCGGCCCAACGGGCGGCGGAAGAAGGGGCAAAGATCCTGATCGGTCCGCTTTTTGCCGAGGCAGCCAATGCGGCGGGCACAGCGGTAGCCGGGCGCGGGATCAACGTGCTGTCTTTCTCAAATAATCCTGACATCGCAGGAGGTAATGTTTTCATTTTGGGCGACACTTTTGCCAACACCGCAAACCGTGTGGTAGGCTTTGCTGCCGCCCAAGGAAAGCGGTCGGTCGCGGCGCTGATCCGCGCCGATGCCGCGGGTAACGTTGCCGCAGCGGCAATCGAGACTGCGGCGCGCAACAACGGAGCGCAGTTTGTAGGCGCCACCCGATATGAACTGTCGACCCAGAGCGTCGTGCAGTCGATCACCACAACGCGCACGCTTTTGAACCAGACCGGCGCCACCGCGCTTGTGCTTGACGCCGATGCGGCGGGTGCGCTGCCGGTCTTTGCACAGCTTCTGCCAGAAAATGGCGTTACGTCGGCCAAAACGCAGTTCCTTGGCCTGACCCGTTGGGACCAGACGGCGGAAACTATCCGCACCAACCCAGGACTACAGGGGGCGCTCTTTGCCCTGCCTGATATCAATGCGACCCAATCCTTTGAAAGCCGGTTTACCGCGCGTTACGGATCGCGGCCCCATATCCTGGCCGGGAAGGCTTATGACGGGATACGCGCCGTGGGCACCCTGTTGCGCGGGGGAACGGCCGACGCGCTGACCCGGTCGCAGATCACCCGGGCGGCCGGTTTCACCGGTGCGGGCGGCGTCTTTCGCCTACGCACAGACGGCACCAACGAGCGTGCTCTGTCGGTGGCCACGTTCCGGGAAGGCCAGCTTGTTGTGCTAGACCCAGCACCCAGAGGTTTCGGTGGCCCAGGTTCTTAACCCGGAGACACGCGCCCCCGTTACACTGCCGACCAACGCCCTTATCCGGGCGCCGGGAAGGATTTTTGACCGCGACCAGGTGCGAAACGCTATTGCGGCCCTGGCCAACACTGAAGAAGGCCCGGCCCTGCGCAAAGCCATCGCGGCGCGCCTGGCCGAGGAAAACACCGCCGGTCGCGCGGCAATCGCCGCGGCCCATAAGGCCGATCCGTTTGACACAGCCCGCGCCATCCGCACTTGGACTTGGCTGACCGATCAGTTGGTCGAGACCGCATTTTGGGCGGCCACCCGATACCTATATCCTCTACCGACTCCGACCGACGGGGAGCGGATGGCAGTGATTGCCGTCGGCGGCTATGGCCGTGCAGAAATGGCGCCTTTTTCGGATGTGGACCTGCTTTTCCTGGCGCCATACAAGCTGACCCCCTGGGCCGAAAGCGTTGTGGAAACAATGCTTTATATCCTTTGGGACCTGAAGCTGAAGGTGGGGCACGCGACACGAACGGTAGACGAATGCCTGCGCCTGGCGAAAGGCGACATCACCATCCGTACAGCGCTTTTGGAGTCGCGGTTCCTTTGCGGAGACGACGACCTGGCGGCGCAACTTGACGCAAAGCTCTGGCGCACACTTTTCAGATCCACCGGTGCCGAGTTTGTCAGCGAAAAGCTCATCGAGCGAGAGGAACGACATCGTCGCCAGGGCCAAACGCGGTTTCTTCTGGAACCCAACGTCAAAGAGAGCAAAGGCGGCTTGCGGGATCTGCAGACGCTTTTCTGGATCACAAAATATCTGAGCGGAGCCAAAAGCCCCACTGACATGATCCTCCAGGGGTACTTTACCGCCCAGGAGTACGACAACTTTTATCAAGCGGAGCAGTTTCTTTGGACGGTGCGCTGCCATCTGCATATGCAGTCGCGGCGGGCGAATGAACAACTGACGTTTGACACCCAGGTGGCTATTGCCCAGGCGCTTGATTACCACGACACCGATGCCCTGCGCGCAGTTGAAGCATTCATGCAGGATTACTTTCGCCACGCTACCCATGTTGGTGATCTGACACGGATTTTTTTTACGGCGCTAGAGGCGCGCCACGTCAAGCAGCAGCCCAGCATAGGGGAGCGTCTGCGCAAGGTTATTCCCTGGACCGCGCGGACAGACGTGCCTGTGCCTGAGGGTTATCAGGTGCTGCACGGTCGCTTAAAACCCGCTCGGGATACGGTGTTCCTACAGGATCCGATTAACCTTTTGCGCATCTTTGAAGAGGCATTGCGCGCAGACATTCTGATTCATCCCGACGCCATGCGGCTAATCCGTGCCAATTTGCACCGGATCGACGACAACCTGCGCGCCAATCCCGAAGCCCAAGCCATGTTCCTGCGGACGCTCCTGGACTATGGCAACCCAGAGCGCGGTCTCCGCCGCATGAATGAGCTGGGTATTTTGGGTGCGTTTATTCCGGAATTCCAGCGCATTGAAGCGCTGATGCAATTCAACATGTATCATCACTACACGGTCGATGAGCACATTATTCAGTGCATTTCGAACTTGGCTCGGATCGAAAAGGGTCAGCTAAAGGAAAGCCTGCCTGTGGCGTCGGGTATCCTGGATGATGGGGTCGACCGTCGGGTGCTTTATGTGGCGCTTCTCTTGCATGATATTGGTAAAGGCCTGCCCGAGGACCATTCCATCGCCGGCGCGCGGCTAGCGGCGCAGATTGCTCCTGCACTGGGTTTGTCACCTACGGAAACCGAAACAGTTGTCTGGTTGGTGCGCCACCATCTTTTGATGTCGGATGTGGCGCAGAAACGTGACCTGAGCGACCCGCGCACGGTGCGTGAATTCGCCCAGACGGTGATGACAGCTCAGCGGCTGAACTTGCTGACGGTCCTGACCGTTTGTGATATCCGTGGCGTAGGCCCAGGGACCTGGAACAACTGGAAAGCGCAGCTTTTGCGCACGCTACACCGGTTGACGCGGATCGCCTTGCAGGAAGGGCTCGACAAACTGGGCGAACTTCAATCGGCCCAAGAGGCGCAAAGCGCGCTGACTCGGCGCTTGCGCAATTGGGAGCCCGCCGCTGTCGCGCGTGAACTGGATCGCCACTACTCGGCCTATTGGCAGGGGCTCAACACCTCCACGCACAAAGCCTTTGCCGCGCTTTTGGAGGCCGCTACCACAGACGAGATTGGCGTCGATATCAAGCTTGATCCCGACCGGGACGCCACGCGGGCGTGCTTTGTTCTTCAAGACCATCCGGGCATCTTTTCGCGGCTGGCAGGGGCCTTGGCGCTGGCGGGGGCCAATGTAGTAGACGCGCGCAGTTATACCACCAAGGACGGCTTTGCGACGGCGGTTTTTTGGGTCCAGGACGCTGATGGCGCGCCTTATGAAAGGTCGCGTATCACGCGCCTGCGCACCATGATTGGCAAAACCCTTGCCGGGGAAGTGGTTGCGAAAGATGCGCTGCGATCCCGCGACAAGTTCAAGCGCCGGGAACGCGATTTCTTTGTTCCGACAAGGATTACATTCGATAACCAGGGCTCTGATATATACACGATTATTGAAGTTGATACCCGCGACCGGCCTGGGTTGCTCTTCGAT
>JBCCMR010000004.1:0-22608 GCA_039026255.1 Pseudomonadota bacterium | reverse complement strand
CTTTACCGCGGACACCGTGCCTACCGTGGATCTGGACGCCGGGCGGATCGTGATCGACCCGCCCGAAGGCGCCATGCCATGACCGGCCCCACCCACGTGCTGATCCATCCGGGCTTTCACAAGACCGGCACGTCAAGCGCGCGGGCTTTCTGGCGCCAAAACCGCAAGATCGTCCGCCGGCATGCGGAGTTTTTACTGAAATGGCGTTTTGAGCCCCTCGCCGACGCGGCGCGGGCCTATTCGCGCACCCGCCGGACGCTGGAACGAGAGGTGTTCAACTTTCGCCTGATGGACTTCCTGGGCGATCTCCCGGGTGACGACGCGCGGCCGTTGCTTTTGACCTGCGAAGAATTTTCGGGCCACCTGCCCGGCGCCTGGGGGATCGAGGACTACGGCGCCGCCGCAGACCTGTTGCCCGACATGGTGGCCGGTCTACGCACGCGGTTTCGAGCCGACCTGCCGGTAGAAGTGGTCTTTACCACACGCGAACCCCACGCCTGGCTGCGCTCCGCCTGGGCCCATAACGTGGCGCGCTCCACGGAAACGGACGATTGGGACACTTACGCCGCCCGCTGGCAGCGTGCTGCTGATCTTGACGCAGCGGTAGCGGGCGCCCGGGCGGCGCTGACGCCGCATGGGGTGCCGGTAACGGCGCTTGCGCTCGAAGTTGTCGGCGCCGCGCCAGGTGGGCCGGGCGCAGCGATCTTGCGCCACTTGGGCCTGCCCGAGCGTGCGCTCGCGCGGATGGAACCGGTGGTTCGCCGCAACGCAGCGCTTGCCCCCGACGCCCTGGCAGAATGCCTGAGGCTCAACCGCCAAGAGAAGGACAAAAAGAGGCGCACTGCCGCAAAAGAAGCCATCCTCGCCACTGCGCGCAGCGAAGCGGGCTACTAGGGCCGGGTCCCCGCGCAACCTCGCGCGATAAGCCGCCCATTGCAAATGTCGCAACGACGGGCCGGATTTGGGTCATTGCAGCGCGATGGGTTTTGGCAGGCATCGCGCCCCAAGAAGCTTCGAAAGGAAGCTTCTACCCGCCCGCCGCAGGTGTAATTCCCCTGCTGCAAACGGCATCTTGGCCTTGCGTGTGTCAGCGTCGCACCGGCGTCGCGCCCCAAGAAGCTTCAAAAGGAAGCTTCCCAACCCGCCCGCGCAGGCGATGCACCGGATTTAGTCGTTGTCAGTCAGCCCCGCCCCAGCGCCGGCGCGGGAGGCGTCGGAGGCGGGGGCATAAGTGCGCGCCTCCAAGCGCTTGAGCCGCTTCCAGACTTCGCCAGGCGCTGACCGGCGTGAGGCGATTCTGAGCGGCCTGCCGGCTTCGGGCTGGCCGGTGATTTCGATGCGTTGGAGCCCTATCTCGGGCAGGGCGCCCAGCACCGGGGCTCCGCCCCGCAGAGACACCGCGCCAGTTTCGGCCATCAGGTGGCAGTCGCGCCCGCTCAGAAAGGGGATCAAAAGCACCGGCGCGCGCACCTCGGCCACACAGGGCACGTCGGGCGCATCCATCCATCGGGCGCCGAGGGTAACCGGGCAGGGGCCCGGCGTCTCAAGCACCGCCGCAAGGGGCGTCAGCCCGTCAATTCCGTAGCGCCAAAGCCACCGCGCCGCCCAGCCGCAGTCCTGGGCCAGGCCCCAAGGATAGCCCGCCCCTCGGGCGGCCCGAAGCGCGGTTGCTTGCACCTCGCCCAAAGAAGGAGTGAGTGCCCAGGTGCGCGCCGGGCTCAGTTCAACCACCGGTCCGCGGTCTCGGGCGTCAGATCGCCTGGGTAGGGCGCTCCGTCAAAAAGTGTAATGCGCACCCAGCGGTCCGACCGCGGATCAAAAGCCCGCGCGCCAAAAAACGCCAGCTTAAAGCGCAAGAGGTCGATCGGCAGCATCTGGGCATGAATGGTGTTGTCGCGCACCTCGGCATAGTCGTGACGCGCGGCTAACTGCGCCCGACGCACCGTATGGCGGTGCTCGGGGTGGCGCGCCAGAAACTCCGCTACGGTGGCGTCGGGTGTACCAGCGGCCGTAAGCGCGGCAACGAGCCGCGCCGCATCGCGCGCCGGTTGGAGTGGCTGTTCGTAGGCGCCAAGCGGCTCTTCATGGCGCTCCCCCAGGCGGGGTTCTAGCTTTTCCTGGCTCGTGTACCATATCCGCGCGGTCTCGGGCGGGTCGTCCCAGTCGGCGGTTTCGCAAAAGGCATAAGTTTCGGCTAGCTCGCGGGCCAGCGCGCCCAGCGCCTGACCCCCATCCACTGGCGCGTCTTCGTCGCAGGCCATGGAGTCGGCCAAGTCGTCGACAAGTGGACCTTGCAATTCGAGCAGAAGCGCGACAGTCCATTCCTGCCCTTCGAGGCTCAGATGCTCTTCGGCCCAGGCGGCGATGGCGTCCCAGCTCACGATGGGTCCCGCGCCCAGAAAACCTTGCAGCGCAGCGATATCCTGCTTGAGCGCGGAGATCTTTTCCACCTGCACAGGGTGGGCGGATTGCCAGCGGTCCACGGCCCCGGCGGCGCGGGTCACAAGCGCCCCGAAAGCTGCCTGATCGGTTGCGCTGAAACCTTCGAGCGCGCGCACCCGCGCCAGCGCCGTTTCCCGCGCAGTCACCCAGCGGTCAATCAGAGCCGGGTGGTTAATCACAAAAGGCGCCATGCCCAGACCGGTGGAATTGCCGATGCCAAGCCGTTGCCGCAGGCTCCGTTCCAGAGGAACGGCCCCGGGCGACCGGGCGCGGGCCATATGTTCCACCAGATCGGCCACAAAGGCCCGGATCAGATAGACCGTGAGCATCTCCACCTGGAAGGGAGCAGCGCATTCCGGGCGCGCGGCGATGGCCGCGCGATCCTGGGCGCCAAATTTGCCGGACCCGTAGACCGCTGTGGTGCGCATTAGGTAGCCCACCTCGTCGATGCGCGCTGCGTCGGGCTGGCGCCCCGCTGCCAGGGCTTCGACCACGTGTTCCCAAAGCCGCACGGACCTGTTTGCCCGGGACAGCGTCAGTTCCCGCTCGCTCACGCGGCCGGCCTCTTGCAGGGGGACATTGGCGGCCAGGCGGGCGATGTCTTCGGCATCAGGCACACCGTCGAAAAGCGCAAATGTAGCGTCCCAGGCGGTTGCGATGACCCGGTCGCTGCGCGCTGCATCAGGCAGATCATGGGCGAAGGCCACGAGGCTGTAGGTTCTCTCGGGCGTCTGTGCGCAAAGTACCGCGTGGCCAACACCCCCGGCGTTGATATCCCAGATCGGCGTGGAAAAGCGCCAGCGCTCTGCCCCGGCGCGGCGAAGAAGGATGCGCAGGAACGACAGGCGGTGCGGATGGCTCGACCCCATGCGCGCCAGGCGCATCACCTGGGACCCGGGGCGCAGGTTCTGGGGCGCGCCCGCGCCCGACGGCACGGCGGAGGTATTAGGGCTGTCGGGGGTGTCCCTCATGCGGCGGCTCCTGGGGTGGCGTCGGCGTCCGTATCAGAGGCCGCGGCGGAAGCGGCGGCCTCTGGCCCGAAGCTCGCCTCAAAAAAGCGTTTCCAGTTGCCGCCCAAGATCGCGTCCACCTCTGCGGCATCAAAGCCAACCGCGCGCAAGCCTTTTGCCAGGCCCGGAAAGTCGCGGTTGTCGCGGAAAAACTCCGGCTGCGGGGGGAAGCCGGGGGCATCGGCGGACCCTTCGCCGTAGTCTATGGCCTTTGTCCAGCGGCCGACGCGCATCCATTCGACGACGCGGTCGGGCTGCCCCTGGCAAAGGTCAGAGCCGATGCCCAGGCACCCGGTGCCGTAGGCTTCGGCGGTGTCGGCCACCATTCGGCAGAAGGCGTCGAGGGTGCAGGCGCTGCCGCCCGCCAGATGATGGGGGTAAAGCGAAAAGCCCAGCATGCCGCCCCGGTCTGTTACCGCACGGATCACCGCGCTGGGCTTGTTGCGCCGCGCTGGGTGCCAGGCGGCGGGATTGGCGTGGGTGATGGCGATTGGGCGGCGGGACCGTTCAGCAGCCTCCATGGTAGAACGGTCGGCGCTGTGGCTCATGTCGATGACCATGCCCACGCGATTCATTTCATCGACCACTTCGCGGCCCATGCGGGTTAGCCCGGTGTCTTGCGTCTCATAACAGCCCGTCGCCAAAAGCGACTGATTATTGTACGTCAGTTGCATAAACCGCAGCCCCAGGTCGTGCAGCACCTCCACCAGGCCGATGTCATCTTCGATGGGGCTTGGGTTTTGGGCGCCAAAGAAGATCGCCGTGCGCCCGGTCTGGCGGGCCAGGTCCACATCCGCTCCGGTGCGCCCCTTGAAGATTAGGTCTGGATGCGCCTCGAACCGGCGGTTCCATTCTTCGATCCGCAGCACCGTTTCCCGGAACGTTTCGTGGTAGGCTATGGTCACATGCACCGCGTCGAGCCCGCCAGCTTGCATCTGGGCGAAGATCTCGGGGCTCCAATTACAGTACTGCAAGGCGTCGATACGGTAGACCATGGGGAAGTCATGTCCGCCGCCCCGGGCCCGGTCAAGGCGCATTTCGCCGCCGCGCCGGTCAAAAAACGGCGCTGGAGTTTGTATGCAAATGTATACGCACTTTTCAACCGGTTTTGCCCGGGCTATGACGCAGGCGAGAAATGCAAGCGCGGAGGAGACCACCCATGACCCGGATCAAGGTAGACAACCCCATCGTCGAGATGGACGGCGACGAGATGACCCGCATCATCTGGCAGTTCATCAAAGATAAATTGATCGTGCCCTACCTGGATTTGGACCTGCTCTACTACGATCTGGGAATGGAGAGCCGCGACGCGACGGACGACAAGATCACCATCGACGCCGCCGAAAAGACCAAAGAGGTCGGCGTGGCCGTTAAATGCGCCACGATTACCCCCGATGAGGCGCGGGTCGAAGAGTTTGGGCTCAAGAAAATGTGGCGCTCCCCCAACGGGACGATCCGCAACATTCTGGGCGGCGTAGTCTTCCGTGCCCCGATCATCTGCCGCAACGTGCCGCGCCTGGTGCCCGGCTGGACCCAGCCCATCGTGATCGGCCGCCACGCCTTTGGCGACCAATACCGCGCCACGGACATGAAATCCCAGGGCCGGGCAAGCTGTCGATGAAATTTGTCGGCGAAGACGGCACCGTGGTGGAGCACGAGGTGTTCGACGCCCCCGCCTCGGGCGTTTTCATGTCGATGTACAACCTGGACCAATCGATTATGGATTTCGCTCGCGCGTCCATGAACTACGGCCTGACGCTTGGCTGGCCGGTCTACATGTCCACCAAGAACACGATCCTAAAACAGTATGACGGCCGCTTCCTGGAGCTTTTCCAGAAGGTCTACGAGGAAGAGTTCGAGGACAAATTTAAAGCCGCGGGCATCACCTATGAACACCGGCTGATCGACGATATGGTCGCTTGCGCCATGAAGTGGAACGGCGGTTTTGTGTGGGCGTGCAAGAACTACGACGGCGACGTGCAGTCGGACACGGTGGCCCAGGGCTTTGGGTCGCTCGGGCTGATGACAAGCCAGTTGATGACCCCCGATGGCAAGGTGGTCGAGGCCGAGGCCGCCCACGGCACGGTCACCCGCCACTACCGCGCTCACCAGCGCGGCGAGGAGACGTCGACCAACTCAATCGCGTCGATTTACGCTTGGACGGGCGGGCTCAAGCACCGGGCGAAGCTTGACGGGAACGACCCGCTCATGACCTTTGCCACGACGCTTGAAAAGGTCATCGTAGACACGGTGGAAAGCGGGTCGATGACAAAGGACCTGGCTCTTCTGGTCGGGCCAGACCAGGGCTGGCTCACCACCATGGGCTTCTTGGAAAAGATCGACGAAAACCTAAACAAGGCGCTGGCTGGCTAAACGGTGCGACCCCTGTCAGTGGGCCTCCCGCTTCGGGCGGCCCGATTGACCGGCGAAGCGTCCCCGTGCTTAGCTTTTCGGGACATCACCTGACCTACGTGACACCCGGGGGCCCCATGCGCGGACTACTTCTTTGTGTATTTTTTGCGGTTGCGGCCTGCGCGGCCCCCCAATTGGCGCCGCCGCCAAACCTTTTAGCCAGCCTTTCAGCCTACCCGGACGCGGGCCTGCCCGCGCACCTGCGGACCGCTACGCCTCAGATATTCTATGTCACCGACCGCACGCCCACGGCGGGCCCGGGGGAAAAGGCGACTTATGGCTCGGGCCGATCGCGGTCGATGGCGTTTGGCACAAAGACACTGTCTTTCGGAGACGGGCTTAGCTGGGAAGAACTGAAAGCGCGGTCGCTTGGCCAGGGGCCGCGGGTGACGACCCTGACCGCGCTGGGCGCCGAGGAATTGGTGCGCTTCCCGCCGACCCCGCTGCCTTTCCAGATCGAACGCACCCTCGCCCGCCAGGGGGCCGGGGAAGCAGCCGCCTATGCCCGCGCATCAAAAGCTTTTCAAGACCGGATCACCGCCGAACTGCGCCGTTCCAATCGCCGAGAGGCGATCATTTATGTTCATGGGGTGCGCAACGACTTCGAAGATGGCGCAGACACCATTGCTAATCTTTGGCACTATTCCGGGCGCATCGGTGTGCCCATTGTTTACACCTGGCCTGCCGATAATCCGGGGCTTTTGGGCTATTTCACGGACCGGGAGTCGTCGGAGTTTTCGGTGTTCCACTTCAAAGAGATGATGCGTCTTTTGGCGGAGGTCCCCGCGCTCGAAAAAATCCATGTGATCGCCCATTCCCGTGGGGCAGACCTGGCCACCACTGGGCTGCGCGAGATGATGATCGCCGCCCGCGCAGCCGGGCGCGACCCCCAGCGGGCGCTGAAGGTGAAGACGCTGATCCTGGCGGCGCCGGATCTGGATATCGATGTGGTGGGCCAGCGCCTGGTGGCCGAGCAGTTCTCTTCCGCTGTGGGGCAGATCACTGTCTACATGAACGGCCGCGATACCGCGCTTGGGCTGGCCCAGGCAGTGATGCGCGGGATGCGCCTGGGCCGCCTGCGGCCAAGCGATATCCCCGAAGAAGACCTTGCCCTTTTGGCCGCGGTGCAGCGGGTGCATTTCGTCAGCGTTGAAGAGGTGTCGGGCGGCGGCAGCCATGGCTACTTCCGGCGCAACCCCGATGTGGTCTCGGACATCATCCTGACGCTGCGCACTGGCGCTAAGCCCGGCGGGTCTGATCGCCCGCTTGACCGCGTTGCGGGCAACTTTTGGACCATGCATAAAGGTTACCCGTTCGGGCGCCCGAAGGCTGTCTTCCGGGAAACTGCGCGCCCTTGACGCCCCCCCGGGGATGGCCTTTCCTGGCGTGAAATAGGAGGCGGGTCATGATCGAACTGACGCTGTTGAACGGCAAAACCATTATGGTGGGGGCAAACCATATCCAAGCGTTGATTACCGGCGCCACGGGCGACGGGGCGCTTGTTGTGCTAGGTGGGACGCTTACCTACGATGTGCGCGAAAGCCCGGCCCAGATCGCCGACAAAATGCGCCAGGCGGGGGCGGCTGTCTGATGGGCGACAAATTGCATCTGGTCTTCGGCGGAGAATTGACAGACCCGTCCTCCGTAAATTTCCGCGACAGCGAAGACATCGATATTGTTGGTATATTTCCCAACTATGACCAGGCGTATGGCGCTTGGAAAGCTGCCAGCCAGCGCAACGTCGACAATGCGCACATGCGTTACTTCATCGCCCATCTGCACCGGCTTATCGGCGAAACCCGAGATGAGCCCGAAAAAACACCCTTAGGCGGGCGCGAATAGCCCGCGACACCGCCTTAGACCCGCTCCGCCAGGTAGGTCATCAGCGGATCGCGGAATAAAAGCCGTGCTGCAATGCGTTCTGCGTCGTTTCCGGCCGCCAGTGTTGCCACGCGGGTGTCGAACCCCGCTGCGCCGAGGTCTTGCACCATCACGACTTTGACGCCCGTCAAAAGCAGGTAAGCAAAGACCAAGACGAATGCGCTGCGCCGAAGAGGCACAGTAGCGGGACGCCGTTCCCGGCGCCACCAACGGCGAAACGTCGTGGGATTATGGTCCGGGTCGATCCGGCGTACGCGTTTTTCGAAAGTTTTCAGATCCTCGGTCACGGCAGACATGGCGTACTCACACCCTTTTAGAAATCGTTAATCACGGGCCCCAAAATCCAGAGGAATTGAGGCAAAATCCGGGCAAATCAGGCGCTTTTGCGGAGACAGAGCGTTGACCATTCGCCGACAATGCGCCGCCCTTGGGGCAAAATGCCTGTCTTGCGGTACGCGTCTTCGACCTCGTCCGCCTGTTCATTCAAAAGGCCAGATAGGATTGCGTAGCCGCCGGATACCATGTGCTGGGCCATGGGCGCCGCAAGCTCGATCAGTGGCCCTTTCAGGATGTTCGCAAAGATCAGGTCAAAAGGTGCTTCTGTATTGTAGGCGGGGTCTTGGAAACCGGCGCATGTTACCAGTGTCAACCGCCCCCCCAGCCCGTTGGCGCGGGCGTTGGCTGCGGCCACGTCCATAGCGACCGGGTCGATATCGGACGCGACTACCTGGGCATCCCAAACTCGCGCCGCGGCCATGGCCAAAACCGCTGTACCGCAGCCCACGTCAGCCACGGTGTCCGGCGCCAGCCCGTCGCCGATCAGGTCTTCAAGCACCAACAGGCATCCCTGAGTTGTGCCGTGGTGGCCGGTGCCAAAGGCCATCGCCGCTTCGATCAAAAGCGGCTCCACCCCGTCGGGCACCGTGTCGGCGTCGTGGCTACCGTAAAGGTAGAAGCGCCCAGCATGGATGGGGCGCAGTTCTCGGCGCACCTGGGCCACCCAGTCCGTCTGGGGCAGTTCGGACACTGCAAAAGGTCGGGCGCAGTGCACTGCCGCCAGAAGGTCGAGCGCCACCGTATCGGGCGGTGTGGTAAAATAGGCGCCGACCTCCCAGGTGGCGGTCCCGTCCTCTACATCAAAAACACCAACGCCGATGGGTTCGGGTGTAAGCGTCTCTAGTGCTTCGGCAAGAGCCTGGGCCTGGGTCTGATCGGTAAGCGTAGTTAGCGCAGTCCAAGTGGTCATGGCGCGCGGATAGGCGCGGGCCGGTGCCGCGTCAAGGTTAGGGCGTGGCCCTGGCGAAGGCGGCACCCCGCCAGGGCGGGGTGCCAGGGTTTTGGTGTGCAGGTTTAGGCGCCGGTGCCGATGGGGCAACTGACCCCGGTGCCACCCAGCCCGCAATACCCGCCGGGGTTCTTGGCCAGGTACTGCTGATGGTAGTCTTCGGCAAAAAAGAACTTCGGTGCCGGCAGTATCTCGGTCGTGATGGGCCCGTAGCCGCGCTCCGCCAAGCGCGGCTGAAACGCCTTGAGTGAAGCCTGAGCCGCTTGGGTTTGTGCGTCCGAATAGGTGTAAATGCCGCTGCGATACTGCGTGCCTCGATCGTTGCCCTGGCGCATGCCTTGCGTTGGATCGTGGCCTTCCCAGAAGGCGCGCAAAAGCGCCTCAAAGGTTGTCTGCGCTGGGTCGTAGACCACGCGCACAACCTCGTTATGGCCTGTCAGACCGGAGCAAACTTCCTCGTAGGTCGGGTTAGGCGTGGGACCTGCGGCATAGCCAACAGCGGTGGCCCAAACCCCGGGCATCTGCCAAAAAATACGCTCCACCCCCCAAAAACAGCCCATGCCGAACATGGCCATTTCCATGCCCTCGGGCACCTGGTCCAAAGGCCGACCGTTCACAAAATGGGTATCGGCCGTGGGGATCGGTGTGGCGCGGCCGGGCAGTGCGTCGGCGGCTGTGGGGACGGTCATCGGTTTGCGGGAAAAGAGCATCAGTCCGCGACCTCCAGCTTGTCTTGAGTTCGGGTTTCAAAATCTGACGCCGCGTGGCGTTCTCGCAGCTGCTCTTCCAGGGGTCCGAAGGCGCGGTTGACCATGCGTCCGCGCTTAACTGCTGGGCGTTGAGCGATCTGATTAGTCCACCGCTGAACGTGTTCGTATTCGTCAACCGACAGGAAACGACCGGCGTCATTGTAAATATTGCCCTGGGCCAAGGTCCCGTACCACGGCCAAATCGCCATGTCGGCGACAGAGTAATTGTCCCCGGCGATGTATTCTTTGTTCGCAAGTTCCCGGTTCAAAACGTCCATTTGGCGCTTCACCTCCATGGCATAGCGGTTGATCGGATATTCGTATTTTTCGGGTGCATAAGCATAGAAATGGCCAAAACCGCCGCCTAGAAACGGGGCGCTTCCCATCTGCCACATCAGCCAGTTGAATGTTTGGGCCCGGTCTTGGCCATCCTTTGGAAGGAAAGCGCCGTATTTTTCTGCTAGATAAACCAGTATTGATCCGCTCTCAAAGACCCGCGTGCCGGTGGCGTGGTCAAAAAGCGCAGGGATTTTGGAGTTTGGGTTCACGTCTACGAAGCCAGAGCCGAACTGGTCCCCATCGCCGATGTTTATTAGCCAGGCGTCGTATTCCGCGTCATGGCCCGCCTCCAAGAGTTCTTCGAGGAGGATCGTCACCTTCACGCCGTTTGGGGTGGCAAGGCTGTAAAGCTGTATGGGATGCTTTCCAACGGGTAGTTCCTTCACCGCGGTGGGCCCGGCTATCGGTCGATTTATAGAGGCGAATTTCCCGCCGGAAGCCTGGTCCCAGGTCCAGACTTCAGGGGGTGTGTAGGTGGGGTCGCTCATAGACTGCGTCCTTTATGGTATACCTTGTTGACCCACAGGTAGGACGCGCCCCGGGCCCTGGCAATTGTCGATGCGTCGCGCGTTAGCTTCCTGTCGGCGCTGGCTCACCAAGTGGTTGGCGCGTCTCCACAAGTCGCGCGAAAAAGCTGGCGCCGTAGGCCAAGGCGTCGTCGTCGAAATCGTAGGCCGGATGGTGCAACGCGGGGGTGTTGCCGTTGCCGATATAAAGATACGCGCCCGGGCGTTTTTCCAGCATATAGGCGAAGTCTTCAGCCCCCATGGTTGGCGGCATGTCGGTGACGACGCTGCTTATCTCCGCGGCGACCTTGGCGGCGCGGGTAGTCGGCCCCGCGTGGTTGACCGTGGGCGGGTAGCCGTGGGTGTAGGCCATGGCGGCCTGGCCGCCAAAGGTTTTTGCTACGCCTTCTGCAAGGGCGGCCATGCGCGCCATAACGGTGGCTTTGACGGCCGCGTCAAAGCTGCGCACGGTCCCCGACAGCCAGGCCGAGGCGGGGATCACGTTTTGGGCGCTGCCGGCGTGGATCTGTGTCACCGAAAGGACCGCGGTGGCGACCGGGTCTACGGTGCGGCTCACCACCGTCTGGAGCGCCTGGTGAAGCGCTGCGGCCATCGCCACCGGGTCGGCGGTTTCGTGGGGGCTTGCCGCGTGTCCGCCGGTGCCGGTCAGGTCGATGCGCCAGTCGTCCTGGGCCGCCAGAATGGGTCCCGGGGCGGTGTGAAAACTACCCACGGGCACCCCAGGTAGGCTGTGAAGCGCGTAGATCTCTTCCATGTCCCAGGTTTCAAAGAGCCCGTCCTCGATCATAAAGCGCGCGCCGCCGGAGTCCTCTTCGCCCGGCTGAAAGACTAGCGCCACCCGGCCTGCAAAGTTGCGGGTTTCGGCCAGGTAGCGCGCGGCGCCCAGAAGCATCGCGGTATGCCCGTCATGGCCGCAGGCATGCATGGCGTCTGGCCGGGTCGACGCATGGGCAAGCCCCGTGTCCTCCTCCATAGGCAGCGCGTCCATGTCGGCGCGCAGACCCACCGTGGGGCCCGGTGCGCGGCCTTCGATCATCGCCACAACGCCGGTCTGGCCGATGCCCTGGGTGACGCTGTCGACACCGAACTCCGTCAGGCGCGCGGCAACAAAATCCGCGGTTGCATGGCAGGCCATGTCGATCTCCGGGTGGGCATGGAGATGACGGCGCCAGCCGGTCATGGCCTCAGAGAAGGCGGCGATGCGGTTGATTAGCGGCATGGTTCGTGGTCCTTAAGGTCCGGCGCCTGGGTCCCCCGCGGAGCAGGCGAGAGGCGCGAAAAAGAGGCTAATCCCATGGAATACGACGACAGCCAGCGCTTGGCCATGGACCCCGACGGGGGAATGGACCGGTTGCTAGAAATCATGCGCCGCCTGCGCGACCCCAAGACAGGATGTCCCTGGGATATCGAACAAACGCCTGCGACCATCGCCCCCTACACCATCGAAGAAGCCTACGAGGTGGCCGATGCTGTGGTCCGCGATGATATGGACGACTTGAAAGGGGAACTGGGCGACTTGCTGCTACAAGTGGTCTACTTCGCCCAAATGGGATCCGAAGCGGGCCACTTCGACTTTGGCGCCGTAGTGCGCGCCGTCTCGGACAAAATGGTCGCGCGCCACCCGCATATTTTTGGCGATGCGTCGCGCGACAAGACCGCCGAAGACCAGGTGACTGATTGGGAACGCATCAAGGCCGCCGAACGGGCCGCACGGGCGGATGGCGTGCAACCCCGCGTGCTGGGGGAGGTGGCGCTTGGGTTGCCGGGCATGACGCGGGCGGTGAAGCTGCAAAAACGCGCGGCGCGGGTGGGTTTCGATTGGCCCAAAATCGACCAGGTCGTGGACAAGATTGCCGAAGAAGCGGGTGAACTGGCCGCCACCCTGGACGCCCCTAAGGCCCGCCAGGTCGAGGAATTCGGCGACCTGATGTTTGTGATGGCCAACCTGGCCCGCTGGCTCGACATCGACCCCGAAGACGCGCTTCGCGGCGCAAATCGCAAATTCGAACGTCGCTTTGCCCATATCGAAGATGCGTTGGCCGCCCAGGGACGCAGCCCGGCGCAGAGCACGCTCGAAGAAATGGACGCGCTCTGGGATGCAGCCAAAGAGCAAGAAAAAGGCATGGGCTTAACGTGTTCGCCTGGTTTGGCAGTCTCTGCGCGGGGATAAGCCATGTGATTGGAGTATTTGACCAGAGGAGAAGGCATGGGTAAGGGCGCGTTTGCCGGTCGACGGTTTCCTTTGGCGTCCGGGGATAGCGCAGCCAGTCAAAGGCGTAAGTCAGGCGCGTCGATTTTCAGATACACCCCTAAAACGCGCGGAACCGAGGCGACAGTTTGCCACTGACGCCAGCAGTTTGAAGCGCTGCGCTCGCCTCTTCTTCTCTGTCTAAATACTCGAACCCGATCTGCGTCGCGCCCGGTGGTCTTGCGGATATGACCTGGTTTTATCGCAGGCGCCCCTAGCTCACTTCTTCGACGGTCACTTCATCAGTGTAGAACGCCAGGTGACCCGCGATTGCGCTGACCGGGTCTTGGGGGGTCTCATAACTCCAAGCGACATTGTCTTGGCGACGACTTTTGCCCGCCAGGTGAAAGTAGCTTGCCTCCCCTTTCCAGGGGCAGGTTGTGCGTTTTTCAGAGGCGTCAAAAAAGGCCATCACCACGTCGCTGCGCGGAACATAGATGACCGGAGGTAGCTCGCCCTCTTTTAGGATAAGCGCGCGGGTGGTTTCGCCAAGGACCGCGCCCTGGCCGCGGATGCTCCAGGTGCCGGTTGCGGGGGTGATTGTAATTTCCGGTCCTGACACGGGGCATGCTCCTTTGCTCGCCCGGACAGGGCCCGGGACAAATGGTGGTAATGTTCGAGGGCGCCTGCCGAGAGGTGTCGCGCGCCCGCTGACCCTAAAGCGGCGCGCAAGCGTCGGCAAGCCAGGCGCGTGCGGTGTCACTTACCCTTGCGGCCAAAAGCTCCATCACCTGGGCGTGATAGGTGTTTAGCCAAGCACGCTCAGCCTCGCTCAGAAGTTTAGGGTCGATTAGCCGCCGGTCGATGGGCGCCCAGGTCAGCGTTTCAAACGTCAGCCAGTCCCGTTCATCCCCCCCAGGCAGCGCCTCTGCGGCGTGCACAACGATCAGGTTTTCGATGCGTATACCGAAGGCATCTTCGCGATAGTACCCTGGCTCGTTCGACAGGATCATCCCGGGTTCGAGCGCCACCCCTGACACGCGGCTGATCCGTTGTGGGCCTTCGTGTACGCCCAAAAAGACCCCGACCCCATGGCCCGTGCCGTGGTCGTAGTCCATCCCCTCTTGCCAGAGCGCATAACGCGCCAGGGCGTCGATTTCGCGCCCGGAGGTGCCTTTGGGAACCCGCGCACGGCTGATCGTGATCATGCCCTTGAGGACCAGCGTAAAGGCATGGACTGCCTCGGGCGGCGGGACGCCTATGGCAATCGTGCGGGTAATGTCGGTAGTGCCGTCCCGGTACTGGGCGCCGGAGTCGACCAGCAAAAGCTCCCCCGTGGCCAGTTTGCGGTCGCTGGCTTCGGTCACGCGGTAGTGGACGATAGCCGCATTCGGCCCAGACCCCGAAATCGTATCGAAGCTGATGTTTTCAAGGGCCCCCGTGTCGGCGCGGAAAGCCTCTAGCCGCTTCACGATGTCGATTTCAGTGAGGTCGGGGGCGTGTCCCTGGGCGGCCAACCAGGCCAGAAATTCGACTACAGCAGCGCCGTCGCGCAGGTGCGCGCTCCGGGTGCCTGCAAGTTCCGTTTCGTTTTTGCGCGCCTTGGCCAGCGCTACCGGATCGGTGTCATGGATGATCTTTGCGCCGCCGGTGCGCAGGCGGTCCGCCACCCAGACTGGCGCGGTTGTGCGATCGACCAGCACTGACCCCGAGAGCGACTCAAGAGCCGGGCCAAAATCCGCAGGCCGGCGGATAGCCACCTCGTTGCCCAGGTGCACCCTTAGGTCGTCATCTACCTTTTCTGGATCAATAAAAAGCGTTACCGCGCCGGTATCTTCTATCATCGCAAAGGCTAGCGCGACCGGGGTTTGGCCGAGGTCGGTGCCCCGGGTGTTCAAAAGCCAAGCAATGTTGTCGGGCTGGGTGATCACATGGGCGTGCTGGCCGCGTTCCTTGAGCCGTTTGGCGATGCGATCGCGTTTTTCGGCGCTGCTTTCGCCCGCCAGGTCCTCTGGGTAAGGCGCCATGGGGTCTTTTGGCGGCTCGGGCCGGTCGGACCAGATGCGGTCCACCAGGTTGTCGGACCGTTGCAGGGTTATCCCGCTCCGATCGAGACCTTTTTCGAATGTGCGCAATTCGCCCGGGGTGTGGAGCCGTGGATCATAACCGATGGCGCCCCCGTCGGGCAGCATCTCGCGCAGCCAGTCTGCGGGCTTCACCTCGGGCCAGTCGACGGGGCTGAAGGCGTCCAGATCCACCTGCTGACGCACCTGGACCCGGTAGCGCCCGTCCACAAAAACGCCTGCTTTGTCGAGAAGTGCGATGCAGAATCCGGCCGATCCGGTAAAGCCTGTCAGCCAAGCCAGACGCTGGTCGGAGGCAGGCACGTATTCCCCCTGGTGCATATCTGCCCGTGGCACAAAAAAACCGGCTAACCCTTCGGCGCGCAGTTCTTTGCGCAGGTCAGCCAGCCGGGGCGCCCCGGTGTCCGGCGACGATTTTGCGTCAAAGGATTGAAACATCGGTCTCCCTTCCGGTGTTGGCCAAACTATGGGGGACCCCGCCAGCAACGGCAAGCGAAAGCGGTGCAAATGGCACACCGCGGCATACAATGGCGGTCTTGTCTTAGGCGAGAATGAGCGCCTGAACATCCGCGACGTTCGTGCCAGTACCCCCGCAAATCAGCAGGTCCTCTGCCGCGGCCAAGGCGGCGTGGCTGTCATTGTTGGCCAAAAGCGCAGCGGGGTCGGCGCCTGCGGCGCGGATGCGCAGGGCGGTGTCGCCGTCTACGATGGCACCTGCGGCGTCGGTGGGGCCGTCCCGCCCGTCGGTTCCGCCGGACAAAAACACCCAGTCACCCGGGAAGTCGGCGCCAAGCGCTACGCGGAGGGCCAATTCTTGATTGCGTCCGCCGCGCCCGGTGCCGGTCAGTTGCACGGTTGTTTCGCCGCCGAAAATCAGCGTTGCTGGGCGCTGGGCGGCGCGTCCGGCGGCTAGGATCAGATCGGCGGCGTCCCCCACGTCCCCGGTCAAAGCTGCGTCAGCGAGAATGCTGCCTGGGGCTGCATCGACCATCGCTTGAAGGCTTACGCGGTTTGACCCAACGAGATGGGTTTCGGCAGTCGCCCGCGCAGGCGCAGTTGCGCCGATCAGGTGCGCGCGCACGGCGTCCGGCACCCGGTCCCAAAGCCCCGCACTGCGCAGGGTTGCCGCGGCGGCGTTAGCTGGGCCTACGGGCGGTTCCGTGGGACCCGATGCCACGACTGACAGGTCGTCGCCGATGACGTCCGACAAAACAAGCGCCGTCACCGCGGCGGGCGCTGCGGCCCGGGCAAGCCCGCCGCCTTTCAAACGGCTCAGATTCTGGCGCACCAGGTTCATGCGGTTGATATCAAGCCCTGACGCAAGAAGCAGCGTCGATACGGTGGCCTTTTCGGCGTCGGTTATCCCCACCACGGGTGCTGTAGCCAGGGCCGACCCGCCCCCGGATACCAGCACCAAGACCCGGTCTTCGGAGGCCAATCCGGTCACCGCGCGCAAAAGCGCGTCGCCCGAGGCCGCTGATCGGTCCGACGGTACCGGATGGTCGCCAACCAGCACCTTTGCCCCGGGCACAGCCGTCTCGTTTTCGGGGTTGGTGACGACAATCGCATGATCCGCCTTAACCGATGCCAAGGCCGCGTGAGCCATGGCCGGGGCGGCCTTGCCGAGCGCCAGCACCACCGTGCGTCCGCTGCCCTGGCGCGGATAGCTTTGCGATACCAGCCAGTGGGTTACCGCAGGTCCTGGGTCCGCCGCCGCCACAGCCCTATCGAAAAGATGCCGCGCTTTTTTGCGCAAGTCGGCGCGTCGCGCGCCCGGGGCATTGGGATCGGCGGCCATAGGGTTTCCTTGCTTTGCTCAGCGGTTCGTTTCAAATAACGGGCATGAGCGACGCCCTCAATACTGCGATAGCAGCCCGCCGAGACGATCTGGTCGCGCTGACGCGGGACCTGATCCGCTTTCCGACGCTTAATCCACCGGGCCACCACTACCGCGATATTTGCGACTATCTGGACCGCCGCCTGGGGGCCTCGGGATTTCAAACGCAAATGATCCGCGCCCACGGCACCCCGGGCGACAGCGAAAAATACCCCCGCTGGAACATTGTGGCCCGCCGGGAGGGGCGCGCGGCTGGGCCTTGCGTGCATTTCAACAGCCACATCGACGTGGTCGAAGTGGGCCGCGGCTGGACCAAAGACCCCTTCGACGCCGAGGTGGAAGGCGACCGCATCTACGGGCGCGGCGCCTGCGATATGAAGGGCGGTTTGGCCGCCAGTATCATTGCCGCCGAGGCGTTTTTGGCCACGCATGAGGACTTTATCGGGGCCATCGAAATCAGCGGCACCGCTGACGAAGAAACCGGCGGTTTCGGCGGTGTGGCCTTCCTGGCCGAGCAGGGCCATTTCGCCCGCGTCGACCACGTGATCATCCCCGAACCCCTGGGCGAGGACCGCATCTGCCTGGGCCACCGCGGCGTCTGGTGGGCCGAGATCGAAACCAAAGGCGAAATCGCCCACGGGTCGATGCCCTTTCTGGGCGACTGCGCCGTGCGCCACATGGGCGCGGTCCTGCGGGAATTTGAGGACAAGCTCTACCCGGCGCTGGCCCAAAAGCGCACGGACATGCCGGTGATCCCCGAAGGCGCGCGTCAATCGACGCTCAACATCAACAGCTTCCACGGCGGCGAACCGGAGCCGGAAGAAGGCTTTGACGGGCTGCCCGCGCCCTGCGTGCCCGACAGCGCGCGCATGATTATCGACCGGCGCTTTCTGATCGAAGAAGACATCACCGATGTGGAGGCCGAGGTGGTTTCGCTTCTCGATGGGTTGACTGAAACGCGGGAGAATTTTTCCTACGATATCCGCGAGATCCAGCGGGTAATACCAACTATGACCGACCGTGATGCCCCCGTGGTAGCCGCCACCGCCGCTGGGATTGCCGCGGTGTATGGCCGGGACCCTGGTTACGTGGTCAGCCCGGGCACTTACGATCAAAAACACATCGACCGAATCGGGCGCTTGAAGAATTGCATTGCCTACGGCCCAGGGATTTTGGAGTTGGCCCACAAGCCCGACGAATATGTCGAGATCAGCGCCATGGAGCGTAGTGCCATGGTCATGGGTGAGGCGCTCGAACGGCTGCTGCCTCGAGGCGACTAATGTCCCCGAGCCCGGGCAGGCAAGCAGTTCGGGGCGTGGGTCATTCCCGGTCGCCGCCGCGCGCGCGCCCGGCCACGCCCCTTGCGCCCCAGGCGGGTTTTGGCGCACCATTGGAGGTGTTTTGAAACTCCACCCCTGGGGGACCCCGATGACTTATCTGCGCTCGCTTATCACCGCCTCGGCCTTGGCTTTGGCTGCGGCATCAACCGCTTGGGCCGACACTGATCTCACGATTGCAATCCAGCTTGAGCCCCCACACATGGACCCAACGTCTGCTGCGGCGGGGGCCATCGACAGCGTGCTTTACGCGAATGTCTTCGAGGGTCTGACCCGGTTTCGGTCCGATGGCGCGGTGGTGCCAGGCCTAGCGCGCAGCTGGGAGATTTCGGACGACGGAACCGTCTACACGTTCCAGCTGGCTGAAGGGGTCAGCTTTCACGACGGCACAAGTTTTGACGCCGACGATGTGAAGTTTTCGCTCGACCGGGCGCGGGCCGACGACAGCGCCAATGCACAAAAGCCGCTTTTTGCCGGGATTTCTTCGGTCGAAGTTGTTGATCCCCTCACGGTGCGCGTCACGCTTTCGGCCCCTAACGGCAGCTTTCTTTTCAATTTGGCCTGGGGTGACGCGGTGATGGTGGCGCCCGAGAGCATCGAAAACATCAAGCAGATGCCGATCGGTACAGGCGCGTTTAAGTTCGAAAGCTGGACCCAAGGGGATAAGGTCGACCTGGTGCGTAACCCCGACTACTGGGGCACGCCCGCGGTTCTGGAACGGGCAACGTTTAAATTTATCTCTGATGCTACGGCCGCCTTTGCGGCCATGATGGCCGAGGATATCGACGCCTTCGCGGGCTACCCGGCGCCGGAAAACCTGCCCCAGTTCGAGGCCGATCCGCGGTTTCAGGTGATCGTGGGCAATACCGAAGGTGAAACGATCCTGAGCACCAACAATAAAATGCCGCCCCTCGATGATGTGCGGGTGCGCAAGGCCATCGCCCACGCCATTGACCGCCGGGCGATCATCGACGGGGCCATGTTCGGTCTGGGCGCGCCGATCGGCACCCACTTTGCCCCCCATAACCCCGATTACGTAGACCTGACCGGTCAGAGCGCCTACGACCCGGATCTGGCGCGGGAGCTTTTGGCCGAGGCGGGCTACCCAGACGGGTTCACCACGACGTTGAAGCTGCCGCCTCCGTCCTATGCCCGCCGCGGCGGTGAAATCATCGCGGCCCAACTGCGCGCGGTGGGTATCGAGACGCAGATCACCAATCTGGAATGGGCCCAGTGGCTGGAAGAAGTGTTCCGGGGCAAAGATTTTGGTCTGACCATCGTAAGCCATACCGAGCCTTTCGACATCGGTATCTATGCCCGCCCGGATTATTATTTCCAGTATGACAATGCGGAGTTTCAGGCGCTGATTGAGGCGCTAACGTTGGAAACCGACCCGGCAGAGCGCACGGAACTGATTGCGAAGGCGCAATCGATTATTTCCGCTGATTACGTGAATGGCTACCTGTTCCAGTTGGCATTTCCCACAGTGGCAAAGGCCGGTGTGCAGGGGCTGTGGAAAGACGCGCCGACCCAGGCCACAGACCTAACAGCGGTGCGTTGGGCCGACTAATACACCGCAAACCGCGGCAAGCCAAACTCGGCGCTTAGGCGCTTTGAGCCCCCGGCCTGGTCTGGCCGGGGCATGCAGTCGCCCGCCTTGCCGGCCGCAAGCCCGGTGGCGACGATCCTATTTTGAGTATTTGGACACAGACGAAGGGCCCGGGCAGGGGTTTGAACGACGGGTCCCGCGTTTCAGCAGGTGGGTTCGCCGGCGGCCATTGCGCTTTATTTTCGTCCTGTGACCACGTCGATATCGGGGGCATCTTCGGCTTTCATGCCCACGACATGGTAGCCTGCGTCAACATGGTGGTTTTCGCCGGTGACCCCACTTGAAAGGTCTGAAACCAGATACATGCCCGCTTTGCCCACGTCGTCGGTAGTCACGTTGCGCCGCAGGGGAGAGTTCAGCTCATTCCATTTCAGAATATAGCGGAAGTCGCCGATGCCCGACGCGGCGAGGGTTTTGATCGGCCCGGCAGACAGCGCGTTCACGCGGATATTCTTTGGGCCCAGGTCCATGGCCAGGTATTTTACCGATGCTTCGAGCCCGGCTTTCGCCACGCCCATGACGTTGTAGTGAGGCATGACCATTTCTGCGCCGTAATACGTCAGCGTTAGGAGCGAGCCGCCCTCTGGCATAAGCGGTTCGGCCCGCTGGGCCACTGCGGTGAACGAATAAACCGAAACGTCCATGGTCATGCGAAAGTTATCGGCGCTGGTATCCACGTAGCGGCCACGCAGTTCATTTTTGTCGGAAAAACCAATGGCGTGCACCACGAAGTCTAGCGTGCCCCAACTGGCGCGAAGACCTTCAAAAAGTGCGTCGAGCGAGGCCGCGTCGGTCACGTCGCAGGCAATTACCTTGTCACAGCCCACGCTTTCGGCAAGCGGTTTGACCCGTTTGCCAAGCGCTTCGCCTTGGTAGGAAAACGCAAGCTCGGCCCCTTGATCGTGACAATGGCGCGCGATGCCCCAGGCGATGGATTTGTCGTTTGCGACGCCCATAATCAGGCCCCGTTTGCCCGCCAGTATTCCTGCGGTCATCTTCCATCCCCCAAACACCCGTGCTTGGCCGCTTTTATGCCAAGGGTGGAAGCCGCTGCAAGGGCGGGGTTGCCTGAGGTTGGGTTTTCTATAGGAAGGCGGGATTAACTCTGTTGTGGCCGCCGGGAAGGCCGCGACCCTAGAAGGACACCGCGATGGCTGTCACAGACCTGTCGTCTGACCGCGCCGGAATTTTTGCTGGCCAAGACCCTTTTGACCTGGCGCGCGCCTGGTTGGCTGAGGCCGAAAAGACCGAGCCCGAGGACCCAAACGCTATGGCACTGGCCACCGTGGACGCGGACGGCCTGCCCAACGTGCGGATGGTGCTTTTGAAGGGCATCCCAGACGACGGTTTTGTCTTTTACACAAACTACACCAGCACCAAAGGTGCTGAGTTGGAAGCGAGCGGCGGCGCAGCCGCGGTGCTTCATTGGAAAAGCCTCCGGCGTCAGGTGCGGTTCCGGGGGCCCGTGACCCGGGCTGACGCACAAACATCGGATAGCTACTATCGCAGCCGCTCGCTTGAAAGCCGCATTGGGGCATGGGCGTCAGACCAATCAAAACCGCTCGACACCCGGGGCGACCTAGAAGCCCAGGTAGCTGCAGCCACCGCACGCCTCGGCAGTGACCCGGCGCGGCCGGTTCATTGGGGCGGATTTGTGATACGCCCTGTTCAGATGGAGTTCTGGTGTGACGGGCCCGCCCGGCTTCACGACCGGTTTCGTTGGACCCGGAACGGCGACGAAAGCTGGTCTGTGGCGCGGCTCAACCCATGAGAGAAAGCGGTCCAGAAACGGTCTTGATGGCGCCCGTTTTTTTCGGGTCCCTTTCGCATCTTGCGTGTAGGAAGCCCGAAAAATCAAAAGTTGTGGCGGACTTGGCTTGTAACACCCAAGGTAATTCTCATACCGTTCCTGTAACATATCAGAGGGTTTCATGGGTGTGGTGAAATCAGGCAGGGTAAAGTGGTTTGATACCACAAAGGGCTTCGGGTTTATCGCCGCCGATGAGGGTGGGCGCGATATCCTTTTGCACGCGAATGTGTTGCGTAACTTTGGCCACTCTTCGGTGGTGGAGGGCACCCTCATGGAGGTGGAGGTGACCGAAAGCGCCCGCGGCGTTCAGGCCACCGGGATCACCCGCATGGAGCCACCCGCTGGCGCAACGGCAGAGCCCATAAATGGCCAAGACAGCGCGATTTTACTGCCCACGTCGGACGAACCCTTGACCCCGGCCCGGGTAAAATGGTTCGACAAAATCAAGGGGTTTGGGTTCGTAAACCTGTTTGGCAACCCCGAAGACGTTTTTGTGCATATGGAGGTGCTGCGCGCCCATGGCATGGCTGAATTGGTTCAAGGGGAAGCGGTTTGCGTGCGGACCGCGGAAGGCCCGCGCGGTCGCATGGCAGTCGAGGTGCGCGCTTGGGATCACGCTCAGCGCGATTAGCGCGGCAGCGTGGGCTGATTGCCGCGACAACACGGTTGACCTGCGTTGGGATGGCGGTTCGGCTCGCTTTGAGGTTGAACTGGCCGAAACGGTCGAAGAACGGTCCCGAGGTCTTATGTTTCGCGAAAACCTCGCGCGCTACGGGGGCATGCTTTTTGTCTATGACGCGCCCTCGCGGGTGTCGTTTTGGATGAAGAATACGTTGATACCCCTCGACATCATCTTTCTGGGCCCCAGGGGGGTGGTGCGGCGCGTGCACGCAAACGCAGTCCCCGGGGATTTGACCGGTATCCCGGGCGGTCATGACGATATCTTAGCGGTTCTTGAGATTAATGGCGGCCTGTCGGCAGTGCTCGGTATCGGCGAAGGGGCAGAGTTGCGCCACCCGGCCTTTGGCGACACTGCCGCTTGGCCCTGCAACTAAGGCCCGTGTTGCGATCCGGGGTTTTCAAGGGGGATCGGGCGGG
>JBCCMR010000003.1:0-22858 GCA_039026255.1 Pseudomonadota bacterium | reverse complement strand
TTGCCTTCGCCGGTTTTCATTTCGGCGATGTTCCCGCGGTGGAGGAAAATTCCGCCGATCAACTGCACGTCAAAGGGCCGCAAGCCTAGCGTGCGGCGCGCTGCCTCGCGGGCTGTGGCAAAGGCTTCCGGCAACAGCGCATCCAGAGTTTCGCCCTTTTCCAGCCGGGCGCGAAATTCGGGGGTTTTTTCCTTAATTTCGTCGTCGCTCAGTGCCATTATGGCGTCTTCGAGCCCGTTGATTTTGGCCACCAGCGAATTGACGCCCTTTACTTTGCGGTCGTTTGGGGTGCCAAAAATCTTGCGCGTGACGGTGCCTAATCCCAGCATTCCTGCGTCGTTTCCTCTTGCGGTCGGTGGGGTCGGGGCGTGTCGCGCGTCCGTGACCGCCTGTCCCTTGTGGCCCCGGGTCCCAGGGCGTAAGGAACGACCAACGCCGATGTATCCTTTTTGCGTACTGACCGGGATGTAAGTGGGTCTCAGGGTGCTGTCAACGTCGCCCCAGGCGCTGCGACCGGCGCGTCTAAGGGCAACAGTCAAAGGCCCTCGCGGGCTAATATGGGAGAGATCACAATGTTGAGAACACTTGCCGCCGGCGCGCTGGCGGCCACACTTTGGACCACCTCGGCCGTAGCCCAGGAAGAAGCTAACGCCGATACCGTTCTGGCGACTGTGAACGGCACTGAAATCACCGTCGGCCATGTGATCGCGCTGGTGTCGCGCCTGCCTGACCGGTTTCAATCGCTGCCCGACAAAGACCTCTTCGACGGGGTGCTGTCACAGTTGATCCAGCAGACCGCGCTGTCGGCCACCGTTGACCGGGATGTCACCGGCATGCGTCTAGCGATTGAAAATGAGGTCCGCGCGCTTATGGCCACCGAACGGCTGCGTGCGATCGAAACCGAGGCCGTCGCCGAAGACAAGGTGACCGCGTTCTATGAAGAAAACTACCTCAACGCGGAGCCTGGCAAGGAATGGAAGGCGTCCCATATCCTAGTGAAAACTGAAGAAGAGGCCGTTGCCATCGTTTCCGAACTGGAAGGCGGCGCCGATTTTGCCGAACTTGCCAAAGAAAAGAGCACCGGGCCGTCTGGGCCGAACGGCGGTGATCTGGGCTGGCAAGGCAAAGGCCGGCTAGTGCCGCCTTTTGAAAATGCGATGATCGCGTTGCAGCCAGAGCAGGTTTCAGCACCCGTGCAGACTGATTTTGGCTGGCACGTCATTAAACTTATGGAAGTGCGTGACGTGGCCACACCGCCGCTGGTTTCGGTACGGGCGCAGATACTAGAACAGTTGCGCACAACGGCAGTGCAGGCTGGCATTGCCGAAGCGGAATCCGCCGCCGAGATCGTGCGCACCGAGGTTGAGGTCGATGCCTCAGTGGTGCGCAAGACTGAACTCTTGGATTGACCGGCCAGGTCCATGGGCGTGAAGACCCGTCGGCTGCGCGCCCAGAACGCCCGGCTCCGTCGTAAAGTCAGACGGTTATCGGCGGTTGCGAAAGCCGCTGACCCGTCGCCTGCCGTGTCGCCCCTGGCGCCCAAGGGCGGATTTCCTGGGGTGCACCCGGTTTCTGGCGTGACTTTTGCGGCAGGAGCCGCAGGGGTGAAATACAAAGGCCGCGACGATGTGATGCTGGCCCGGGTGGACCCGGGCAGCGCGGTTGCTGGGGTGTTCACCCGGTCCGCCACCCGCGCGGCGCCGGTGCTCGACTGCCAGGCTAAGCTTGGCGCACTTCGGACGGGGCTGACGGAAAAACCCCTAGGGATCGTCGTTAACTCGGGCAACG
Organism: Pseudomonadota bacterium; assembly: GCA_039026255.1. Lineage (GTDB taxonomy): Bacteria > Pseudomonadota > Alphaproteobacteria > Rhodobacterales > Rhodobacteraceae > Amylibacter. The sequence goes on along the minus strand of JBCCMR010000003.1, from coordinate 21,070 downwards.
CTAACGCCTTTACGGGACGCGCGGGCGACGGATCGGTGGCGCGGCTTTGTGCGGCGGCCGCGGCGGTTCTTGGCACAGGCTCGGACCATGTTTTGACCGCCTCAACCGGCGTGATCGGCGAACCCTTGCCCGACGATCGTATCGCGGCGGTGCTGGGCGCGCTGGGCGACCGCCTGTCCCCGGACAGGATCGAGCCTGCCGCGCGGGCGATCATGACCACTGACACTTTTCCAAAGGCGGCGTCGCGGCAGACCGACCTGGATGGCCGAACGGTGACCATCACGGGTTTTGCCAAAGGCTCCGGCATGATCGCCCCGGATATGGCCACGATGCTGGTCTACATTTTCACCGACGCCGCGGTGGCACCGGGGGCGCTCCAGGCGCTCGTATCGGGCGCCACGGACATAAGCTTTAACGCCATCACCGTCGACAGCGATACAAGCACATCAGACACGCTGATTGCTGTGGCGACGGGGCAAGCGGGGAACGATCTTATCACCGGACCCAATTCGGCCTTTGACGCAGCCATGACCGGGGTCATGACGGATCTGGCCCACTTGGTTGTGCGAGACGGCGAGGGGGCTACAAAATTCATAGAAGTCAAAGTGGAAGGCGGGGAAAATGATGTCAGTGCCCGGCGCGTTGCGTTGGCCATTGCCAACAGTCCCCTGGTCAAAACGGCCATCGCTGGCGAAGATCCGAACTGGGGTCGAATTGTGATGGCCATCGGCAAAAGCGGGGAGCCGGCTGACCGGGACCGGATCGCCATCCGCTTTGGCGATGTTTTGGTGGCCGAACACGGCTGGGTGTCGCCCAGCTACACCGAAGACGCGGGCGCCGCCCACATGCGCGGCCAAGAGATCGGGATCTCTGTGGACTTGGGCGTGGGCCCGGGCCGCGCCACGGTTTGGACCTGCGATCTAACCCACGGTTACATCACCATCAACGCGGATTACCGGTCGTGAAAATGGTTCTGGTCTCAGCCGTGGCGCTGATTGACGCCGACAACCGGGTGCTTTTGGCCCAGCGGCCTGCGGGAAAGTCGATGGCTGGTCTCTGGGAGTTTCCCGGCGGCAAAATCGAACCCGGTGAGACGCCCGAGGCGGCACTTGTGCGCGAACTGCAAGAGGAACTGGGCATCGAAACCTGGGATAGCTGTCTGGCGCCCTTGACCTTCGCGAGCCACAGCTACGATGACTTTCACCTGCTAATGCCGTTATTTGCCTGCCGTAAGTGGAACGGAATTCCGACCGCGAAAGAGGGTCAGACGCTGGCCTGGGCACGCAAAAGTCAACTGCGCGACTACCCCATGCCGCCTGCGGATATTCCTATCGTGGCGATCCTGCGGGACTGGTTATAGCCAGCCGCCAAGCTCTCGCTTGACAATTTGTGTCATCATATCAATGTGATCCGGGCGAGCATTAAGACAGGGAATGTAGGTAAATTCCTCGCCGCCCGCTTCCTCGAAGCTCTCTTTGATCTCTTCGTTGATCTCTTCGAGCGTTTCCACACAGTCGCTGGAAAACGCCGGTGCCATAACCGCGATGCGCTTTTTTCCCGCCTCAGCCAGGCGCGCGACCTCTTCGACGGTATAGGGCTGCAACCATTCCTCGGGGCCGAATTTCGACTGGAAGGTCACAATCAATTCATCCTTGGGCCAACCTAAAGCGTCCCGCAGCAGTCGAGAGCTTTTCTGGCACTGGCAATGGTAAGGGTCCCCCTCCATCAGGTAGCGTTGCGGCACTCCGTGATAGGATGTCACTAGTACGTCGGGGCGGTGGTCGAGCGTTTTGTAAGCCTCTTCGACAGTCGCTTTCAGCGCTTTGATATATAGGGGGTGGTCGTAATAGGCGGGGACCGTGCGCATGTAGGGCTGCCAGTTCATGTCCATCAGAGCGCGGAATGCCTGATCGTTGGCTGTGGCTGTCGTCGGAGCTGAATACTGTGGGTAGAGTGGGAAGAAGAGGATCCGGTCGCAGCCGCTGTCCTTCATTTTTTCGATCACGCTTTTGGTCGAGGGATTGCCGTAGCGCATCGCAAATTCCACCTCTACCCGGTCGCCATACTGGCCAACAAGGCTTGCTCGGAGCGCGTCGCACTGGTCGCGTGTGGTGGTCAAAAGTGGGCTCTCATCCCGTTCGGTATTCCAGATGCCGCGATATGCTTCGCCGCTGGAAAAGGGACGCTTTGTCAGGATGATAAGCTGCAAAAGGGGCTGCCAGAACCAGGGGGAGTAGTCGATCACCCGGCGGTCAGACAAAAATTCGTTTAAATAGCGGCGCATTGACCAGTAGTCGGTGTTGTCCGGCGTACCCAGATTGGCGATCAGCACACCCACTTTACCAAAGCGCACCGGCGGGTGGTCGGGGGCCGAATGTTTCGGCCGTTGCATCATCACTGAGCCGTCCATTAGCGGGGTCCTCATCCTTGCTGATCTGGGCCATATAGGCCGCCAGCCCAAGGTGTCACTGCGGCAGGGCGCCCTTGACACTTCTGGCGGGTGCTTTCGCCAGTGTAGATAGGGCTATAACCGCTAATACTTTGTTAACCCTTTCGGGTGCCTTCTAAATATAAGGGAGGATACTCGATGTTGGCCCGTCTTTTCCAGACTGTCTATCCGAGCCGCTGCCTAGCTTGCGGGGAAGAAGTGCTCAATGATGCGGCGCTTTGTCCTGGGTGCTGGCCAGACGCGCATTTTGTATCCGGCACAGCCTGCGAAAGCTGCGGTGTTCCGGTGCCCGCAACCCGCGAAAACGGTGGCCCCAACATCTGTGAAAGCTGTCATCTGGACCCGCCACCCTGGGCAAAAGGGCGGGCGGTGGCGCTTTATGACGGGCCGGTGCGCCGCATGGTGATGGCGCTTAAGCACGGGGATCGGCTTGACCTTGTGCCGAAGATGGCAGGGTGGATGTCCGCCGCGGGGGACGACCTGATAACCCCGGCGACGGTGCTGGCTCCGGTGCCGCTCCATTGGACGCGCCTGTTGCGCCGCCGGTATAATCAAGCGGCGCTCCTTGCGGCGCAGGTTGCCCATATGACCGGCGGTCGCCACGTGCCTGACTTGCTGCAAAGAACCCGTGCCACCGGCCAACAGCGTGATATGGACCGCTCGGAAAGATTCCAAAACCAGCGCACAGCCATTCGCCCGCACCCGGGGCGACACCGGCTACTGGCGGGGGCCCAGGTTCTGATAGTGGACGATGTGATGACCACTGGCGCCACGCTGACCGCTTGCACCGAGGCGCTTCTGGCCGCTGGGGCAGCGCGCGTGGACGTCCTGGTCTTTGCCCGCGTTGCCCGCGCAGAATAAACCCATATATTGCCGCCCAACTGAGGAGCGGTCCGATGAAACAGGTCGAAATCTACACCACCCCAATCTGCGGCTTTTGCGTCATGGCAAAACGGCTTCTTTCCCAAAAGGGTGTCAGCTTCACCGAGATTGACGTGATGGCCAACCCCGCCAAGCGGGGCGAGATGGTCAGCCGCGCGGGCGGCGCCCGCACCGTCCCGCAGATCTTTATTGGCGGGCAGCATGTGGGCGGGTGCGACGACCTGCACGCGCTTGACCGGGCGGGTAAACTTGATCCGCTTTTGGCAGCATGACTCTACGCGTTGGTCTCATCCAGCTTTCGAGCGGCGATGACCCGGCGCGCAACCTACCGGTGACCCAAGATTTGATCGCTCGCGCTGTGGACGATGGCGCCAAGCTTATAGTGACACCGGAGGTTACAAATTGCGTGTCTACGGACCGCGATCACCAACGCACAGTACTGCGGAGCGAGGCGGACGACCCAACCCTGGCCGCCCTGCGCACCCAGGCTAGAGACGCAGGTGTCCGCATTGTGATCGGGTCCCTGGCATTGCTCGGTGATGGGCCAGACGGACGCTTTGTGAACCGGTCTTTTCTGATTGGGCCGGATGGCTCCATCCGCGCGCGTTATGATAAAATCCATATGTTTGATGTGGTTGTCACCGCGCGCGAAACGTATCGCGAAAGCGCGGGTTATCGTCCCGGGCAACGTACTGCCGTGGCAGACATCCCTGGCGCGCGCCTAGGGCTTAGCATCTGTTACGATCTGCGCTTCCCGGCGCTTTATCGGACCCTTGCTCAGGCGGGGGCTGACGTGCTGACGGTGCCTTCAGCATTTTCGCCAGTGACCGGAGCGGCCCACTGGCACGTCCTTTTGCGCGCGCGCGCCATCGAATGTGGCGCCTTTGTGCTGGCCCCGGCCCAAACCGGCGACCACGCCATATCCCGTGGGCGCCCGCGGGCCACCTACGGGCACAGCTTGGCCGTGGGCCCTTGGGGCGACGTGATCTGTGACGGAGGCACGGAACCGGGGGCCTTTGTTGTGGACTTGCCCGTGGTGGATGCCGCCCGTGCCCGTCGGGCGGTGCCTGCAGTGTTATCCGATCGGCGTTGGGCGTGACCGAAGCGGATCTGCCTGTGGCGCTCATGTCAGAGCTTCTTTCTGCTGACCAAACCATGAAATCGGTTATCGCAAAGCACTTGCCCCGGGGGTTAGAGCTTTCGCATTTTTCGGTCCTTAACCACCTAAGCGCCGGGGGGGAAAGGTCCCCTGCTCAGCTTGCCCGGTCATTCCAGGTGACCAAGGGGGCTATGACGAACACGCTTCGGCGTCTCAATGACGCGGGCTTTGTGCATATTCGCCCAGACTGGGATGACTCGCGCAAAAAGATGGTGTCCATATCACCTGCCGGGCGGCAAATGCGCGACTATGCGCTTCAGATGCTGGCGCCGGTATTTGACCAGGTGCGCCAGGACATGGAACCTGAGAGACTTCGCGATGCACTGCGCCTTTTGCGCGCGTTTCGAGCCGCGCTTACCTGAGGGATGTTAGGGCTTCACGCTGGCGGTGACGTAGTTCACTGAAAGATCGCGCGCCGATAGCGACCAATCCCAACGCAGAGGGTTAAAAACGAAACCTTTGCGGTCCACCGGGTCGAGTCCCGCACCCGACAGAAGAGCAAATAGTTCATCCGGAGTTATGAACTTCGACCATTCATGGGTGCCCTTGGGAAGCCAGCGCATGACGTGCTCCGCCCCTATGATTGCCATCATGTAGGACTTTGGATTTCGGTTGAGGGTTGAACAGATCATAATGCCCCCGGGCTTTAGCAGCTTGGCGCAGGCGGTTAGGTAGGCAGACGGGTCTGCCACATGCTCAATCACTTCCATGTTGAGCACTGCGTCAAAGGTTTCGCCAGCATCCGCCAGGGACTCTGCCGTGGTGTGCCGGTAATCAATGGTAAGCCCGGATTGGAGCGCGTGGGTCTGGGCCACCGGGATGTTACGCTCGGCGGCGTCGGCGCCCACCACGTCCGCGCCGAGCCGTGCCATTGGTTCGCTTAAAAGCCCGCCGCCGCAGCCGATATCCAAAATCCGCAATCCCGCCAGGCAATCCAGAGCCTTGGGGTCGCGCGCGTATTGGGCTGTTACCTGGTCCAGAATATAGCGCAGCCGACACGGATTTAGCATGTGAAGCGGCTTGAATTTGCCTGTGGGATCCCACCATTCGTCGGCCATCGCCTGGAATTTCTCGACCTCAGCCGCGTCAATCGTCGTCATTGCAATCACGCCTTTCCGCTGTCATCGTGCCCGGGTTCGCCGCCCCCAGATATATAGGTCGTCCATGCGCACTGCCGAAAGTCAAATCGGCGCACAACGCCCGCTTTACCCGGTAATCCAGCCGTACAATTATCGTATGATGGCCGTACCCGGTAAAACCGAGGACCACGTAATATACGTCGAGGAGTGCGGTAACCCTGATGGTATCCCGGTGGTCGTTTTACACGGTGGGCCTGGCGGAGGATGCAGCCCGGGGATGCGGCGCTTTTTTCACCCGGACATTTATCGGGTGGTGTTGTTTGACCAGCGGGGCTGCGGCCGGTCTCGCCCTCATGCGAGCGTGAACGACAACACCACCTGGGACCTCGTGGCTGATATTGAATTGATCCGCCAGGAGCTTGGTATCGACCAGTGGATTGTCTTTGGGGGCAGTTGGGGGGCCACGCTTGCGTTAGTTTATGCGCAGACCCATCCCCGGCGGGTTCGGCATCTGGTGCTGCGCGGGGTCTTTATGATGACCGCGGCTGAACTGGATTGGTTCTACGGCGGCGGTGCGCGTGCGTTTTTCCCCGAAGAGTGGCGCGATTTTGTTTCGCTTCTGCCTGAAGCGGAACAAAAAACCGTCATCGACGGGTTTGCCCGACGGCTTTTTGGTCCCGATGAGGGTGAACAAATTCGCTTTGCCCGTGCCTGGACCGAATGGGAAAGCGCTCTGGCATCACTGGAGCAAACGCCTAGTCGGGGCTCTGTGCCCGCGTCCTACGCTTTGGCTTTTGCGAAGATAGAAAACCATTATTTCCGAAATGCTGGTTTCCTGCGCGAAGACGGTCAAATCCTGAAGGATATGCACCGAATTGCCCACATCCCCGGGTCAATCGTGCAGGGGCGCTATGACATGATTTGCCCACCCCACACGGCGTTTACGTTGCATGATAACTGGCCTTCGGCGCGGTTGATTGTGGTCCCAAACGCCGGGCATTCGCTGTCAGAGGCGGGGATAACTTCGGCGCTCGTCACCATCATGGATGAACTTTCCTAGCCCTAAGCTGCCCAATTATTCGGAAATTGAGACTGCCCTGGGTTGGTCACCCCTTGCAATGTGGCCAAGCGTCCGTAGCATTGCCGCCAGCGGGTTCGACCGCCAATGAAAAAAAACAGGGAGACGCGAATTGGGTTCCGTCTTGGGGATCGTCGTCAGACGCCTTGCTTTAGGTGTTTTGACGCTGTTTGTCGTATCGGTGCTGATTTTTGCCGCCGTGAACGCGCTGCCGGGCGATTTTGCCCAGGCCATTTTGGGTCAAGGGGCTACGCAAGAAGCCGTCGATGCCATCCGCCGCGACTTGGGGTTAGATAAGCCCGCGCTGGCCCGCTACTGGGATTGGTTAAGCGGCATCCTCCAGGGAGACTTTGGGACGTCTTTCGCCCAGGCGCAGTTCGCTGAATTCGCGGGTGCGGATACGGGCCAGGGCGGCATAGCATCGGTGTCTGACCAATTGCTGCCAAAATTCCGCAATACGATGTACCTCGCCGCTGTCACCGCCTGCATCGCGGTGCCGCTGTCGCTGTTCTTGGGTGTGCTGGCTGCGCTGTACCGCAACTCGGTCTACGACCGAGCCGTCAACATCTTCACGCTGAGCTCCATCTCATCGCCTGAATTTTTTCTGGCCTACATCTTGGTTCTTTACCTGGCGGTGCTGAACCCGGTCTTTCAGCCGGTTTCAAACATCAACCCGGATATGACCGGAGCCGAACGCCTATCGGCAACGATGCTGCCTGCTCTGACCCTCACACTCGTGGTGACGGCGCACATGATGCGTATGACACGGGCGGCCATCATCAACCTTTTGGCGTCGCCCTATATCGAAATGGCACGGCTTAAAGGTGTTAGCCCCATGCGCGTGATCGTGCGCCATGCGCTGCCAAACGCGCTTGCTCCCATTATCAACGTCATTGCCCTGAACCTGGCTTACCTGATTACTGGCGTCGTGGTGATTGAGGTGGTTTTCGTCTACCCAGGCATCGGGCTTACGTTTGTGGACAGCGTTAAAAACCGCGATATCCCCGTGGTGCAGGCCTGCTGTCTGATTTTCGCGAGCGCTTACATCTTGCTTAATCTTACGGCGGACGTGATGTCGATTATCTCTAACCCGCGTCTGAGGCACCCGAAGTGAGCTTGCTTTTCATCGCAGAAATTATTGTCGCCCTGGCGCTGATCGCGGCGCTTGCCTGGTCGGCGTCTCAGAACAACTGGCGTGATGCGCGCCTTGGCAACTACATTGGCTTTGCCATCGCGGGTGGCACCGTGCTTTTCGTCGTCTACTACTACTTCAAGACGAAATACGCCCCAACCGACCCCAACTTACCGGAAGGTAACTTTTTCCGTTGGGCGCTGCAGGGACTTGTGATCTTTGGAATCGCTGGCACCGTCTTCAAAGAACTGGGCAAACGCATCGGCACGGAGGGCACAAAAAAGGCCTTTCGCACCATGCCTGTCACGGCGTCGTTTGGCATCCTTGTCATCCTGATTTATGCGACTGTGGCCATTTTTGCGGGTGTGATTGCTCCCTACGGCGAAGGCGAGATTTTTGCCCGCGCAAACCTCTATCCCGGGGGCGACCCGGCCACAAATGGCGACCCGGCCCACATCCTTGGGACCGACCAGATTGGTCGTGATATCCTGACCCGCGTGATCTACGGCGCGCGCAACACGGTGGGGATTGCCTTTCTGACTACCTGCCTTGCGTTTTTCCTGGGTGCAACTGGGGGTTTTCTGGCGGCCACCCTGGGCGGATGGACGGACACGGTGCTGTCGCGGATTGTGGACGCGCTGATGGCAATCCCGCAGTTAATCTTTGCCCTTTTGTTGATGACGATTGCCACCGCATGGGCCGGGGGCGACCGTGCGCTGATCACGATTTACATGATCATAATTATCGCTGTTCTTGACAGTACGCGGGTCTTTCGATTGTCCCGTGCGGTCGGGCAAAACATCGTTGTCATGGACTATATTGAGGCAGCGAAACTGCGGGGCGAAACTCTCAGCTATCTGATTTTCCGAGAAATTCTGCCGAACGCGACCGCGCCCTTATTGGCCGAATTCGGGTTGCGGTTCTGCTTTGTTTTCCTGACAATCGCTGCGCTAAGTTTCTTGGGTATCGGTATTCAACCGCCCAGCGCCGACTGGGGCACAATGGTGCGTGACCTTTCGCAGTTCATCAACTTTGCCCAGTTCCTACCCTTAGCCGCAACACTACCGCTGATCCCAGCGGGGGCGATCGCACTTTTGACCGTGGGCGTGAACTTTGTCGTGGATTGGCAGCTTCACCGGTCTTCGGGGCTCAAGGAGTAACACATGACCGATAGCGCAAAAGACAACCAAGAGCTTTTGGTCAAAGTACGAGACCTAAAGATCGAAGGCCGTTCAGACGAAACGTGGACCCAGATTGTCAACGGTGTGAACCTAAACCTCCACAAGGGAGAGGTCTTGGGCCTGATCGGCGAATCCGGTGCTGGTAAGTCCACCATTGGTCTCGCCGCCATGGGATTTACCCGGGATGGTTGCCGGATTTCTGGCGGCACAGTCGAATTTGACGGTATTGACCTGGTGAACGCGTCTGCCGCGCAAAAGCGCAACTTGTTGGGCAAACGCATCGCCTATGTGGCCCAGTCCGCCGCGGCGAGCTTTAACCCCGCCCATAAGATCATCGACCAGCACACTGAGGCACCGACCCAGCACGGTGTTTCGAGCAAGGTCGAATCGGAAGAGGATGCCATGGCGCTTTATGCGCGCCTGCGCCTACCCAACCCCGACGAGATCGGCTTCCGCTACCCGCACCAGGTGTCGGGGGGTCAGCTTCAGCGCGCTATGACAGCGATGGCCATGTCCTGTCGGCCAGACCTCATCATCTTTGACGAGCCTACGACCGCCCTCGACGTGACGACCCAGATCGAAGTGTTGGCGGCTATCCGCGATATCGTGGAACAGTTCGACACCGCCGCGATTTATATCACCCACGATCTGGCCGTGGTCGCGCAGATGGCAGATCGGGTGAAAGTACTACTGCGCGGGGACGAAGTGGAAGAAGCCGACACCCGCACCATGCTGTCGAATCCCAAAAAAGATTATACTAAGTCGCTTTGGGCGGTGCGCAGTTTCCAGCGGGATCAAAAGCCGCTTGCCGCCCCGGGAACGACGCCGGTGGTGCGGGTCAATAACGTGACCGCCGCCTATGGGGTGGTGCCGGTCCTGCACAACGTCAGCTTTGACATCCACGCGGGCCGCACCGTGGCGGTGGTGGGCGAATCGGGGTCTGGCAAATCGACCACAGCGCGCTGTATCACCGGGCTTTTGCCGCCGCTCGAAGGCACAATTGAGTTCGACGGTCAGTCACTGCCGCTGGACTATCGCAAGCGTAACCGGGATCAGTTGCGCCAGGCGCAGATGATCTACCAGATGGCCGATACGGCGCTGAACCCGCGCAAAACCATCGGCGAAATCATCGGTCGCCCGGTGGAGTTTTACCTTGGATTAAAAGGCGCCAAACGCCGCGAGCGGGTGGAGCAGCTCCTAGATCAGATCGAGCTTGATCCCAAGACTTATATTGACCGGCTTCCGTCAGAGCTGTCGGGCGGCCAAAAGCAGCGCATCGGCATTGCTCGGGCCTTGGCTGCGGAACCCAAATTTATCATCTGCGACGAGGTCACATCGGCGCTTGACCAACTTGTGGCGGAGGGGATCCTTAAGCTTTTGGCTAATTTGCAAGATGACCTCAATCTGTCGTATATGTTCATCACCCACGATCTGGCGACGGTTCGATCCATTGCCGACGAAGTCGTCGTGATGAAGGAAGGCCGTGTGGTAGAGCAGGGACCCAAAGACGAAATGTTCCAGCCGCCACACCATGCTTACACGGATTTGCTTTTGTCATCGGTCCCGGAAATGGATCCGGACTGGCTGACCAATCTGCTCGAAGAACGCGGGGTCGAAAACATCGGCGACGCGGCGAGCGAAAAAATCGGGTGAGGGACAATCATCTGTAATGAAATCGTCGGGATGGTCTCGGCGGTGCACACACTTGTCGAACAGGGAGACGAGGAATGACAATTAACCTGAACCGCCGCGGCGTGCTGCAAGCGGGTGCCGCGACCGGTCTTTTGACCGCTGCGGGCTCAATGGCACAGTCGGCAGCCCATGCGAGCAAACCCAAGCGTGGCGGCACGCTGCGTATGGGTATCGCTGGGGCCAACACGTCTGACAGCTGGGACGGCCGGACCCATTCGGACAGCTTCATGATCATGATGGCGCACGGCTGTGTCTTTGACTGCCTGACCGAAGTGACGGCCGAAGGCGAACTGGTGGGCGAACTGGCGGAAAGCTGGGAAGCGAGCGCCGACGCCAAGACCTGGACGTTCAACTTGCGTCAGGGTGTCACCTTCCACAACGGCAAAGCCTTTGGCGCCGATGACGTGATTGCGTCGCTGAACATGCACGTGGCCGAAGGTGCGAAATCCGCCGCCAAGCCCATCGTCGCGGCCATCACCGAAATGAAGAAGATGTCTGACACCCAAGTCCAGTTCACGCTGGGGTCGGGCAACGCTGACTTCCCCTACCTGATGTCGGACTATCACTTGTTGATGTATCCGGCCGGTCAGGTGGAAGAGGCCATCGCCAAGGGCATCGGCACCGGGCTTTACGCGGTAGAGAGCTTTGACCCGGGAGTGCGTTTTGTGGGTAAGCGGGTTGCTAGCCATTACAAGGACGGCAAAGCGGGCTGGTTCGATTCTGTCGAAGCCATCGCCATCAACGACGCTTCGGCCCGTATGAACGCGCTGATGACCGGCCAGGTCGACGCGGTGAACCGGGTGGACTTCAAGACGGAAGCTCTTTTGAAGGCCAACCCGAACGTCAACATCATCGAAGTGACTGGCAACCAGCACTACACGATGCCGATGCTTACCAACATTGCACCTTTTGATGACCTCAACGTGCGTAAGGCGCTTAAGCACGCAATCAACCGTCAGGAAATGGTGGATAAGATCCTGCTGGGCCATGGTGCCATCGGCAACGACCATCCGATCGGGCCAGCGAACCAGTATTATGCCTCTGACCTGCCACAGAACGACTATGACCCGGATATGGCCAAGTCGTTCTTGAAGAAGGCCGGCATGGACAGCCTAAAGGTGGACCTGTCGGCAGCCAACGCAGCCTTCCCGGGTGCCATCGACGCGGCGCAGCTCTATCAGGCGTCGGCTAAGGCTGCTGGCATCGAGATCAACGTGGTGCAGGAGCCCGACGACGGTTACTGGTCCAACGTTTGGCTCAAGAAGCCCTGGTGCTCCTGCTATTGGTCGGGTCGTGCGACCGAGGACTGGATGTTCTCAACCGCGTATGAAACCGGTGTACCGTGGAACGACACGAAGTGGGAAAACGCTCGCTTCCAGTCGCTGCTTCTGGAAGCCCGCGCCGAACTCGATTCGGCTAAGCGCAAAGACATGTACACGGAAATGCAGATGCTCACCTCCGCCGAAGGCGGTACGGTTGTACCGATGTACGCTAACTACGTGGATGCTATTTCGTCCAAGGTCGGCACGCCGGAAACGCTGGGTAATCTCTGGCAGATGGACAACTCGCGCCAGACCGAGCGTTGGTGGTTCGCCTAATTGGCACCCGCTGATGGCCTTGTCCGGTAAGACGGGCAGGAACACAAAACAAGAAAGCCCCCGCATTCCCGCGGGGGCTTTTCGATTTCTTCCACGGGCTTCACGGATAGGCGTGGCTGGGCGTCAAAGGCACAAAGCGAACCAATTCCCGAAGGGCGTTTCAGCCCACTAGCTATTGCGTGAGATGCGGCGGCACAGGAGCGCCGCCGTACCAATGGTTGGTGGGCACACCGATGGGGCGAAACAACCCGTATGCTGCGGTAACTTAGGCGGCAGCGATGCGTGCCAGGTCCAGAGGCGCGTCGCCGCGTAGAACCGGTCCGTCATGGGCGTGGTGCATTAGCGCCGCGATGCGCGCCGGTTCCACCTGCATAAGCGGTGTGTCCGGCATCATCCGCCGCATAAGCGGCCCTTCGGCCAGCACGGTCAGGTCCCGGTGGCGCCGGTCCCGGCGAATGCGAATGACCGTGTCCTGTAGATACGCATCGCGCCCTTCTAGGTATTGCACGAACCATTCCCCGTCTCTGGCGATAAAACCCGTGATCCCGGCGTATTGATTTCGGCGGAAGGCGCCGTCCATAAGGGCCTGCATCGCGGTTTGGTCCGCAGGCATTTTGGCCCGGCTCCGGTAGATAATGTATCGTTGCGGCATTACTCGTCCCTCCTGTCGACGCTACTGTGTGCTACAACCCTGAACAAAGCCCTAACAACAGGGCAGCCGGATGCTCAAAACGTGGCGACACCTTGACCTTTGGGCGCCTATTCGGTTGAAGGCAGGGCATCCTTTCCAACATCAGAGATCACGATGGACGAGCAGAATCGCAACCTTCTGATGGCCACGGCCCTGAGCTTTCTGGTGCTTTTTGTTTGGATGATGTTTTTCCAACCGCCACCGCCGGATCGCACCCAACAGCCGCAGCAGCCGGTCACCGCCCAGGGTGATGTGACCGCCCCGCGCGCCGAAGGCCAGGCGGCCACACCAACACTAAGCGGTGTGCCCGTGGAAACCCGCGCAGCGGCCTTGGCAAAAACGGAACGGGTTGCCATCGAAACTCCGCGCCTAGCGGGGTCGCTGTCGCTGATCGGCGGGCGGCTCGATGATCTGAAGCTAAAAGACTATAACGTCGAAGTTGGTGACGCGTCCCAGAAGGTAACCCTTTTGTCGCCAGCGGGCGGTCCGAACGCCTATTACGCGCTTTATGGTTGGGCGCCTGCGGCCGGCCTGTCCTTTGACGATGTCCCCGGCGCCACAACACCTTGGACCGTCGAGTCGGGCGGCACGCTGGGTATCGGCGCGCCGGTTACGCTGGTCTGGGACAACGGCAAAGGGCTTATCTTCCGGCGCACGGTGGAGGTGGACGAGAATTTTATGTTCACCATGACCCAGTCCGTAGAGAACACCACCGCTGAAGACCTGCGCATGCAGCCCTATGGCATCGTCGCCCGCGTGGGAACGCCCGAAATCAGCGGGTTTTTCATCTCGCACGAAGGGCTTCTGCGGACCCAGGACGGTGTGACTGCGGAAATCGATTATGACGACCTTGTTGACGGGGAGATTGACCCGACCGAAGGCGGCGTGGCCGACAAAGCCACCGTCGCAGAAAATGGCTGGCTGGGTTTTGGCGACAAGTACTGGCTGACCGCGCTTATCCCCGAGGCGGGCACCGGTTTTACCGGAGTAGCCAAGTACACCGCTGGGAACGACACCTTTCAGACCGACATGCGCCTGCCGACCATGACTGTGGCCGCGGGCGAAACAACCACCGTTGCCACGCGCCTTTTTGCTGGCGCGAAAGAGTGGGAAACGCTACGCGATTACCAGGACAGCTTTGGGATCGACCGGTTCATCTATGCAATCGACTGGGGCATCCTCTACTTCCTGACGATCCCGATCTTTTGGGTGCTGCACGAACTTAACATTATCGTCGGGAATATGGGTTGGTCGATCATCGGCCTGACCCTGATCATCAAAGCCCTGCTTTTGCCGCTGGCCTATAAATCTTACGTGTCTATGGCGCGGATGAAAGAACTTCAGCCGGAAATGGAAAAGGTCAAAGAAAGGGTGGGCGACGACAGGCAAAAACTCCAGCAGGAGATGATGCAGCTTTACCGGGACAAAAAAGTGAACCCGGCAGCGGGCTGTCTGCCGATCCTGCCGCAGATCCCCATTTTCTTTGCCCTCTATAAGGTGATCTTTGTGACGATCGAATTGCGCCATGCGCCGTTTATCTGGTGGCTCCAAGACCTGAGTGTGCCGGACCCGACGTCGATCCTGAACTTATTTGGCCTTCTGCCTTGGGGCACGCCACCCGATACGAGCCTCTTCTTCATATTCTCAATCGGGGTCTTCCCGGTGCTGATGGGGGTCACGATGTGGCTCCAGCAAAAGCTGAACCCCGCCCCCACGGATAAGACCCAGGCTACAATCTTTGCTTGGATGCCGTGGGTCTTCATGTTCATGCTGGGCACGTTTGCCAGCGGGCTTGTGGTCTATTGGGTGGCCAACAACACGATCACATTTATCCAGCAGTACATAATCATGCGGTCCCAAGGGGTGAAGCCGAACGTTTTTGGTAACATCATCGACGGCTTTAAACGCATGCGATCCGCTGAAAAATGACCGCGGTCACCGACCTGTGGCGCTATCCGGTGAAAGCCCACGGACGTGATCGGGTGGACAGGGTGGCGGTGACGGCGGGGCGCACGTTGCCCTGGGACCGTGTCTGGGCAGTAGCCCATGATAAATCCGGGTTCGACGATGCCGCACCGGCGTGGATGCCGTGCGGCCACTTTGCTCGGGGCGCTGCGGTGCCCGCGCTGCAAGCCATTACCGCCCAGGTGGATGAACCTGCCGGACGGATTACCTTTTCCCATCCCAAAGCCGAGCCGATCACCGTCGACCTTGCTACCCAGGCTGGCGCGGCGATTTTCATGGCCTGGACGCAAATACTGCATCCGCCTGAGGCACGGATGCCTGTGCGGCTGGTACAGGCACCGGGGCGGGGGATGACAGACACCGACTATCCATCGATATCACTTATGAACCAGTCCACCTTGCGGGCGGTTAGCCAAAAGGCCGGGTGGCCAATTGGTGCAGACCGGTTCCGCGGAAACATTTGGGTGGACGATTTGCCCCCCTGGGGGGAGTTTGACTGGGTCGGTCAAGAGATCACCGTGGGCGCCGTCCGTTTCCGCGTCGTGGAGCCGATTACTCGTTGCATGGCCATCACCGTCGACCCGAACACTGGGCGCCGGGATGTGCCGCTTTTAGACGTACTAGAAGACGGCTGGGGGCATCGAGATTTTGGCGTGGCGCTTGTGGCATTGGGCGACGGGCCGGTGGCCGTGGGCGATCAGGTACACGCCTGATGCAGGTCGATTTCACCGTGGCCGACCCCACCGCTGACGAATTGGCCGCGGGGACAGCACTCTTTAAACACCAGGCGGAGTTTCTGAAGGGCGTTGTGGCCATGAAAGGCTTGCCTGACGCTGACCGGTTAGAGGTTTGCTTTGCTGGGCGGTCGAACGTAGGGAAATCGAGCCTGATCAACGCGCTTACGGGGCGTCGGACCCTGGCTCGCACATCAAATACCCCCGGCCGCACGCAAGAAATCAACTTTTTTACCCTGGGGCCGAAACACTATCTGGTGGATGTGCCCGGTTACGGGTTCGCCAATGCGCCGGTAAACGTGGTCAAAACCTGGCAGGCGCTTTTGAAACGGTACTTGTCGGGGCGTGTGTCCCTGCGCCGTGTGTTCGTGCTGATTGATGCGCGCCATGGGCCAAAGCCGGTTGATACGGAAATCATGACTATGCTGAGCGGTGCCGCAGTCACCTTTCAGGCGGTATTGACGAAGTGCGATAAGCTGAAATCTGGTGACCTGGATGCCGTGACCGCCCGCACTGCGGAAGGGCTTCGGCCCCACGCAGCTGCTTTTCCGCAGATCGTTCGAACATCATCCGCGAAGGGCGACGGTGTTGCTGCCTTGCGCGCGGCTATTGCCGGGATCGTTTAGTTGAGCCGTTCATGTTCCCGGCGAATATCGCCGGGAAGCGCGCGCAATGGCGCGGTTATCGCGGAAAAGAGGGCAGCTGCCTCGGGTCCGCGAGGGGTTGCATAGGCGCGCACGCAGTAGGGTCCGTTGAGCGTCTCAAGGATCCAAAGCGATCCATTGATATTTGTTGCAGGCTCTTTCTGGGGCGCGCATACGGCAAAGCCCTGCAACGGTTCTAGTATGGCCAAAAACGTATCTGGTCGCAGGGGAAACCGGTCGCGGGTTTCGATCCCCCCGGGGTCTGACGCGAAGCCCCAGGCGATTTTAAGCTCCAGGGCAAAACCGCCGGGGTCTTTGGTTAGCCGAAAGACAAATGGACGGCCCCGCTGTGGCAGTATTGTAAGCCTCAGAATGGCACCCGTGGTATCAGGAGCGGTCATAGTATTTTCGCCCATAGCGCGTAGGCTATGGCTGTGCTGGGCATTGAGTTCGGCATCGCGAGCTGGATGCGTTGGGTCAAAAGCGCCCACCGGGAAAAGGTATTCGCCCCCTGCGGGTGCGTATTCCCAGGTGCTAAATTCTGCGGCGGTACCACCGGTTGGTATTGTTGCGCCCAGGGCAAACAACAGCGGCGCTGCCCACAGGGTGCGTGGCAGTCGCATCACTGGGTCCGCTCCAACCGCCGCCGTTCTGCTTGGATCATGCGCGGAGGAACTGGGAACGTCTGTTCTAGGGCGTCGATCAAAGCCCGTGCCCCAGGGCCTGTGGGATTTGGATATGCTCGGGCACAGTACCCACCGTTCAAGGTCTCTAGGATCCAAACGGACCCCCGTGCCCCGCTGATGCGGCCAGACGTGTTGTTTTCGCACGGGGCCAGGGCATCAAAGGCGGCCAGCGTTTCGGCAAAGTCAGACGCC
This sequence comes from Pseudomonadota bacterium, assembly GCA_039026255.1. GTDB lineage: Bacteria > Pseudomonadota > Alphaproteobacteria > Rhodobacterales > Rhodobacteraceae > Amylibacter. The sequence goes on along the minus strand of JBCCMR010000003.1, from coordinate 3,908 downwards.
GGCATTGGAGCCGTGCGTCGGGTTTCAACCCTTCCGTTGTTGAGGCCGATAAACCCTGATGACTGCTTGTAGGTGATCGAAAACGCACCGGCGTTTAACTGGATCGCGAAAAGGAAGGGTGTGCCGTGATCAGGCAGGAAGGTAATCCGCATAAGCGCACCAGACCGGTCCATCCGCGGGGCATCCAGCGCGTTAAACCCATCAGAAAATGTCACCGTCAGGAGGTGGTCCAAATCCCGGTGATGCGCATCAAATAGCCCCGCGGGTAGTCGGGTATCTTGGGCGTAAACCGGCTGGATTGTGCGAAAATCCTCCGCCAGGGCGCAAGAACCCGCCAAAACAGCCCAAAACACGCTGAAAATACGAAATACCATCCGTGAATCGTATCACGGAAATTGCCGTAGGCTACGGGTAAAATGGTTAACGCCTGGGTCTTGCCGGGGCGCAGGGGCCGTACCGGGGTGTATTTCCGGTACGGCCAAGGGTTTGCCAGCGGTTCAGGCGGCAGTCTGGGGGACCATGTCTTCGCGGGAAATACCAGCCACAGACACTGGCTTTTTCATGGCGTCACGGCGGAACGGCTCGCCCAGCTCTTGGTTGATCATGGCCTCAATGAGCGTGGTTTTGCCGTGCTTCATCTGGTCCTCGATGGCTTTGGATAGAGCAGCGGTTAGCTCGTCCATGGTGCGTGCCACCACGCCCACTAGGCTACATGCCTGGGCGATGCCTGCGTAGCTAACTTCTTCATCAAGCTCGGTGCCTACAAAATTGTCATCAAACCAAAGGGTGGAGTTCCGCTTTTCGGCGCCCCACTGGTAGTTGCGGAAAACAATTTGCGTGATCGGTGGCCAGTCGCCCCGGCCAATGGCGGTCAGTTCGTTGACCGCGATACCGAAGGCACCGTCCCCGGCAAAGCCGACTACAGGCACGTCTGGGCAGCCGATTTTGGCACCTACGATTGCGGGCAACCCGTAGCCGCAGGGGCCAAAGAGCCCGGGCGCCAGGTATTTGCGGCCTGCGTCAAAGTCCGGGTAGGCGTTGCCGATGGCGCAGTTGTTGCCGATGTCTGACGAAATGATCGCCTCCCGCGGGAGCGCGGATTGAATGGCCCGCCAGGCCATGCGCGGCGACATCCATTCGGGCTTAGCGGCGCGGGCGCGTTCATTCCAGCTGGTGCCGGGATCATCGTCTTCGTGGTCCATGGAGCTAAGCTGCTGCTGCCACTTGGACTTTGTTTCGGCGATTTTGGCTTTGCGGGTCTCCCGACCTTCGTCACCGGCGCCGTCTGCCAAAGATTTCCGAATGCCGTTTGCTACCTTTGCGGCGTCGCCCACAATCCCTACGCTGACCTTTTTGGTCAGGCCGATTCGGTCGGGGTTGATATCAACCTGGATGCTCTTGGCGTCCGCGGGCCAATACTCCATCCCGTAGCCCGGCAGCGTCGAGAACGGGTTAAGCCGGGTGCCCAGGGCCAGGACCACGTCGGCTTCTTTGATCAGCTCCATTCCCGCCTTTGATCCGTTGTATCCTAGCGGCCCGGCGAAGAGCGGGTGCGACCCCGGGAAGGCGTCGTTGTGCTGGTAGCCCACGCAAACCGGCGCGGTCAGCGCCTCGGCCAGGGCCATAGACGCGTCTATGCCGCCGTCCGACAGGACCACGCCCGCACCGTTCAGGATCACTGGGGTTTTCGCTTCGCTCAAAAGCGCCGCTGCCGCCGCAATGGAGTTTTCGCCGCCTGGCGACCGTTCAAACTCCACCGGGTCTGGTAGGTCGATGTCGATTACTTGGGTCCACATATCCCGCGGGATGTTCAACTGGGCCGGGCCCGACAGGCGCTTGGCCTGCGAAATGACGCGGGTCAGAACCTCGGCAACACGGGACGGGTCGCGGACCTCTTCCTGGTAAGCCACCATATCCTCAAAGAGCTTCATCTGCTCCACTTCCTGAAACCCGCCTTGGCCGATGGTCTTGTTGGCAGCCTGGGGCGTGACCAGCAGGAGCGGTGTGTGGTTCCAGTAGGCGGTCTTTACGGCGGTCACGAAGTTGGTGATGCCCGGCCCGTTCTGGGCGATCATCATCGACATCTTGCCGGTTGCGCGGGTGTAGCCGTCCGCCATCATGCCGGCGCTTCCTTCGTGGGCGCAGTCCCAAAAGGTGATGCCCGCAGCCGGGAACAGGTCCGAGATCGGCATCATGGCCGATCCGATAATGCCGAAGGCGTGTTCGATGCCGTGGCGCTGAAGGACCTTCACGAAAGCTTCTTCGGTTGTCATTTTCATGGCTGCGATCCTTTGTTCATGGACCCGGGGCTGGGGTCCGGGGGTGTGGGAGATTGCGCGGCACTTAGCATGGCGCAAAAAAACGCCTATTGCCATTGGCCCCGCTGCATTGGGGTGTCGGATACACCGATAAAACGCGGGGCGCGCGTCGGCGTTAGGGCCAGATACCCTGCCCGGTATAGCCAGGGAGCCCCGGGGCGCGCAACGCGGCGTTTCGCCCGGACTAGCTTGCGGTGACAGCGCCGGTCAGCACCGCCGGATGCACGTTGGTGAAGTTCGGCAGGTCTGCCAGGACCGGCCCCGCCGCCTCCAGGGCGGCCTCGGCGGCGAGGGTAAAGGTGGCGATGGCATGGACCGGCGCAGCTGCCCCGGGGCCCACGCCGCGGACCCCTCGCGTGAAAACTATACCAGCCAGGTTCGGTCTTAAGGGTTCGCCCACTAGCGCCTGGTGGGTTGTCTGGCAGTAGTCTTGGTCAAATTCTGATCCGTGAGAGATCGGCTAGACAACATGCAGGGATACGGCCATTGGGGCGCCTGATTTGGGGGACAGGTGCAAGCCTAGAAACCACTGCCCTAGGCGCAAACCGTTTCGCTCCGTCGTTTGCCCCTAAATTATGGCCCCGGCGCCTAGGTCAGCCCAAAAGATCGTCTGTATCGGCGCCCAATTTCGGCGCCGGGTGCGCCGTGGCCAGGGGGATTTCGGAAAACCGCATGGGGTTGCGCACCCCGGGCAGCCCTTCGAGTTCTAACTGCAAGCCCCGGGCCTGGATATGCGGGTCGGCGAAGACCTCGGCCATGGTGTTGATCGGGCTTGCCGGGACGCCCGCCGCCTCGCAGGCGGCCAAAAGATCGGCCTTCGTGCGGGTTTCAGTTTCGGCGCGAATGATGGGGATCAGCACCTCCCGGTGGTCGACCCGGGCGGGGTTGGTGGTAAAGCGGGGGTCTTCTGCCAGCTCGGCGCGGCCGATGGCGGCGCAGAACCGCGCGAATTGCCCGTCGTTGCCCACCGCCAGGATGAAGTGCCCGTCAGCCGTCGGCAGCACCTGGTAGGGCACGATATTGGGGTGGGCGTTGCCGGTCAGCCCGGGCGCGTTGCCGGTGGCCAAGAAGTTCCAAGCCTGGTTGGCGGTCACCGCGGTGGCCACGTCCAAAAGCGCCATGTCGATATGCTGGCCTTTGCCGGTGGTTTCCCGCGCGCGCAGGGCGGCTTGAATCGCGATCACCGAGTAGAGCCCCGTGAAAAGGTCCGTGATTGCCACGCCGGTTTTCTGCGGTTCACCGCCCTTTTCGCCGGTGATCGACATCAGCCCGGACATGCCCTGCATCAGAAAGTCGTAGCCAGCCCGGTGGGCGTAAGGCCCGGTCTGTCCGAAGCCGGTGATCGAACAGTAGATCAGGCGCGGGTGATCTGCCGCAAGCGTCGCGTAGTCGAGCCCGTATTTCGCCAGGCCCCCCACCTTGAAATTTTCGATGACCACGTCGGCGCTGGCGATCAGCCCCTTTAGCTGCGCCTTGCCTGCGTCGGTGCGAAAGTCGATGACCACGGATTTCTTACCGCGGTTGCAGGCGTGGAAGTAACCCGCCGATACGTCGTCGCCCCGGTCCACAAAAGGTGGTCCCCAGGTGCGG
>JBCCMR010000002.1:0-28805 GCA_039026255.1 Pseudomonadota bacterium | reverse complement strand
TTTCAATGCCTTGATATACTGACATATAAATCGTCTAGCGGTTGATCGGCAGGGGGGTTACCCACCCAGGTTGTCCACCCCAATTCGCCGGTCTTTCCCAGTTCCGCCTTAGGCGCCTCGCCCGGGGCCAAGACAAGGTTCACGTCCCAGTCGAGCATTTCGCCCAGGTAATTGCGTACGATGGCTGCTAGGCGGTAGAGGCTCACCCCCCCGGGCAAAAGCCGTCTGTAGTCTGCCATCGGCAACGGGCCAATCTTAATGCGGAACTTAGCCTGGCGGCTCCAGACCCGGCCGCCCAGGGAGGTGCCCGTGCCGAGCCCGATGCCCGGCTTGCCAAGCTGCCATTGGTCCCCGGGTTCCAGCTCCAACCAGGAACCCACGAAGCTTTCGATCTCGACCGGCACCCCGAAAAAGGCCGAGATCATCGCCAAAAGCCCCTCTTCGTTCTTTGACCCGTTCGACAGTCGCCCGGCAAAGCGTAGCTTGCTAAGATCCGGCATGGCGTCCCGGTCCCGATGCTCGCTGCCCATGATCCCCGCAAGCGCGGCGATCCGGTCGGCGAAGGGATCGTCGTCGGGGCGATCAAAACTCGCCGCTGGGTCTGCGCTGGCGTAGGCACGGTAAAAAAGGCTGATCAGCCGGTGATGGAACATATCTGCAAAGGCGGCGAACGTGCGGTCGCGTTCGTTGTATTCGCGTCCCCTGGCGTATTCCGTCACATGCAGCGGCAGCGGACCGTTCGGCCCAAAAACCCCGAAGAAATAGGCTGACATAAAACCCGGCCCGCCTTTTGGGTCCTGCACAGCAAACTCGGCCACCGTGGATGGGGCAAAGGCCATATCCACCTTCTGGCGCAGGCGCAAGGGATCCTGACGCGGGCGCGCCGACCGGCCAAACCGCGGGCGATCGCTGTAAGCGGCCTCGATCAGGCGCATGGCCTGGAAGAAATTGAATGTCCGGGGGTCGTCGGCCAGCGGAGCCAAAAGGCTCAGAGCATCCGACGGCTCCCGCTGCGGGCCTTCCATCGGGCGATCTCTCCTCTTTCGGTGCTGCTGACCACAGTTTCCGTGAAACTGTTGAGCGATACGTATTTTGCAAAGAATGTCTCAAGCACGGCGCCCAGCAGATAGACGCCTGTGCCCTCGAAATAGCTTTCATCGAAGGTGATATTGACCTCAAGCCCGCGCACCGCTGTGCTGAGCACTTCGTCTGACATGCGTCGCACGATAGGCTTGCTTTCCACGCTTGAGATGCCCTCAAGCTGCTTGGCTAGGTTGCGGTCGCCACGGGGGGTGTAGATGCCCAAAAGCTCCCGCACGGCGGCGGCGGCGCTGCCCCGATCGCCATCGTCCATAGACATGTAATTCAGGCTCAGGTGGCTGATCAACCGCCAGGAGGCGCTGCCGTCCACCGCCGGGCTGGCCTTAGGCGCCGACACCGGCGTCATGCCCGCAATGCCCTTGATGGGCCCGCCCGTCACCGGAATGAAATCGCCGATTTCACCGCTTGTCTGGACCAGCATGGCCAGATCGCGGTTGGTGCAAAGCGCCGTGACCGCCAATTGTTCCAGATCACCCGGATAAGGCGCCTCAGTCCGGTCGACGAGCGACAAAAAGATATCCGTGCCCAGATAGGACGTGCGTGTGCCCTTCAGCTTTTGGCGTTCCGACCGCTGACGCATACGGCGGCGGATAGCGTAATACGCCTCGTGGCTTTCACCGGCGGCGGTGTAGTCATCGGCCGCATAGAACGGCTTGAATTCAAGCGCCTTATCGTTGTCGGTGCTGATGCCTTCGACTTTGTTTATAGCATAGATTTCGTAGTCCATCGGCGCCGTGCGATCGACCACCACGAAGTGGTCGGCATCCTTACGGCGCACCTGGACACGGTCGCAGCGCATTTCTTGCAGGTTCACAGCGGGAGTGCAGTAAAGCTGTAGGTTTTCCGGCACCAAGGTCTGGCTCAGTTCCGGGCGGGCTTCACTGAAGAGGATGTAGAGATCGACTTCGTTGATCTCGATGCGCTTGAAAATCTGGCGCAGCCCATCAAGACGGGCAAAAAAGAACCGCTGCGGCAGGGCAAAGTATTCCTGCAATAGGCGATAGCCGTCAAAGCTCTGCCCCGGGAAAGGTAAAAGCGCCTCGTCCCTTTCAAACCCCACCTGCGTCACGCCCGCTTCCGCAGGCTGAACCATCCAGTCCGCCCGCCGGTTGACCGAGCGTCCTAGAATACCGACCGCGTCGGCCATAAAGTGTTCGTAAAGCCGCCAGGGCCCTTGGTCCTGCCCCGGAAAGAAAAGGTCCAGGTGATCCACGTCGAGCGTCTTGAGAGCCATGCCCGTGGGTCCAGCCAGGCGCAAACGCATGGCGCCGCGGGCGGTATTGCCTTCGCCGATGCCGCCGGCCACTAGCTCGCCCCGGCTGCCGAAATACTGCACCTCGGTGATGGACAGCGGCCACAGGTCGATGTCCATCGCGGTGCGAAATTCGCACGCAGTCTGATCCCCGTCGCGCAGCGGCGCGCGCATCCGCGTACCCCGCGCAACCCGGTACGATTTGTCGAGCCCGTTTTCGGGGACAAACTGCGTCACACACATGGCGGGCACCGGCGCCAGGTAATGGGGATAAATGATCTCCAGCATATGCTGGGTGAATTGCGGGTAGCGCATCTCCAGCTCTAGTTGGATGCGGCTTGTCAAGAAGGCGAAGCTTTCGACTAGACGCTCCACGTAGGGGTCGTCGATTTCGATCCCGTCCATGCCCAGTCGGGCGGCGATCTTGGGGTAGGCTTCGGCAAATTCGGCGCCCATCTCGCGGATGAAGCCCAGTTCCTGTTCGTAGTGTTTTAGAAGCCGGGTATCCATCAGCGCACCCGGTCGATGATCAGATCCCCGTCGGCCACGTCGAGCCGGGTCCGCAGGTAAAGTTCGAGAGGCACCGGCGTGGCCCAAAGCTCACCCCGAATATCCATGACGATCTGGCTTTCGGCGGTGTCGTCGCTGCGCACCGCGCGCACTTCGAGTGTACCGGGGATGATGCGAGGCTCAAAATTGTAAACCGCCTCGGCGATGGAGTGTTCGAGCGTGTCCGACTTGGTCTGCGCCACCTTGCGACCGGCAATGTCGCTGATGCCATAGTTGACCGTGGACTTCGCCACATTGGGGTAAAGCTCGGGGTCGATTGTTTCTTCAAGGTTCGACGTGTTCAGAAGCCAGGCGAGATCGCGCAGGATGATATCACGCAGGCGGCGCACGTCGATATAGCGGTCCGCGGCGCGGTCCTTTTCAGCGGTGGGCGCGCGATCTGTCAGCCGGTCAAGCAGCGACGGTTGCAGCCGTTCCCGGTCGGAAAGCTCAGTCTGCGCCATCTCCGGCCTCCGCTGGTGCGGCTGCGGCCGCCGGCGCCTGGCTGTCGAGCACCAGTTCGCGTACGTCCATAATTGGCAGATCGCCCTGGTCGGTGGCTAAAAGCCGTTGGCCCATTCCCACCCAGGTGTCACCCCCGGCGTCCTGCCAGTCGGTCTGCGCCGAAAGCATTAGTTCGCCCCGCCCGGTCCCGGCCGCGCCTGGGTAACGTGTGGGCACAAAGCCCACCACCTGGCCGCCGTTGGCCCAGGTCACTTCGACCGGGGTCCAGACCCGGTCGCGTAGGTCTTCGGGCGCTTCCACCTTCAGCCGGGAAATGGTTGCGAAGGGCGCCCAGTAATATTTACCGTTCACGATAATTTCGAGCACGGGCCCCAGCCGCATATCGGCGTCAGCGATCCATTCGAAGGCTTCGCCGTCGGCGGTGCCCGCGGTGGCGGGGGCGCTTTCAAAAGCGCGGGCGCGTAGGTCAGCGGCGCCTTCGGGGTTGCCCTGGGCAAGCGGCCCCAGCGCCTGGATCAAGAGTGCCAGCCATTCCGCAGGCTCACCAAAAACAAGAGGGGCCGTTTGACCCGCAAAAACTTTCTCGCGCACACCTTCGCAAGCGATGGCTTCGCGGTAACTTTGCACCATCGGCAGCGATGCCGGGTCCATTTCACCGCAGACCTTTAGCTGGGTGAGCGCGCGCTCCCATTCGCCACGCACGCACAGAAGCTGAAACAGAAAAATACGCAATTTGGCGTCAGCGGGTTTCTTGCGCACCTCGGAAACCAAGGCGTCGTAGGCCCCAGGCACATCGCCTGATTTCAGTCGCTCTACTGCCTCGCTCATGGTTGATGTGTCCCCGCTTAATCGGTTCGCCGCCTGCGACTGCGCCGATGGCGCGCCTGGGCGGCGAATTTATTGTCTTAAAGGTCCGGCGGGCGCGGGTGGACGCCCGCCGGGGGACGGGGGTGTTAGCCCACCGCCTCGTTCTTGGTCTGGTTCCACTGGACGGTGCCGCCGTCTTTCAGCTCGCCTTTGTAGTCCTGTTTCTTGTAGTTGATCTTGATGGCAGCGTAGGCCATCGTCACTTCGTCCTTGAAGGCTTCGTCGCCATCGGCGCCGGACCACTTGACGCTTTCGATCAGAACGTTGTTGAGCTGGACGTGCACGAATTCCCCGCCCGACGATTTGGCGTCAGCGCCGCCCTTGCGGATCGACAGGTGGAATTCGTCGATGTGGGTGCCGGTGCAGCTGGCCAGGACCAGGTCGCAGGTGGCGGTGTCGGTGTACTTGTTGATCACCATCCGCTCGAAGGTGGCGCGGCCCGAGGCCAGACCGCCCGTGGCGGAACCCACGTTCACCGGGTTTTCCAGGCCAAAGGAGAAGTCGATCACGTCGAACCCGTTGTCTTTGGCTGCTTTGCTGTCCTGGGTTTCGCCCTTTGGGACAATCTTTCCGCCTTTGTAGTGGCCATATGCGTCAATCATTTGTCATCCTCCTATGAATTGACCTGAGCGTTGATTTGCGTTTGCTCTCTTGGGTTGCCCGGGGCCGGACCATCCGGCCCTGGGAAATTCGGTTGGCGTCAGCCGCCCTTCTCGGACGGCAGCTTGGAGACCAGCCGGAGCGAGACCGACAGGCCCTCGAGCTGGTAGTGGGGGCGCAGGAAGAACTTGGAACTGTAGTAGCCCGGGTTGCCTTCCACCTCTTCCACGACCACTTCGGCGGCGGCGAGAGGGCGCTCGGACTTGACCTGTTCGGAGCTGATGTCCGGGGTCATGTCCACGTAGTTGTTGATCCAGTCCTGGAGCCAGGCCTGCATATCGTCCCGCTCTTTGAACGAGCCGACTTTGTCGCGCACGATGCACTTCAGGTAGTGGGCAAAGCGGCAGGTGGAGAAGAGATAAGGAAGCCGTGCGCCCAGGTTGGCGTTGGCGGTGGCGTCCGGGTCGTCGTACTCAGCCGGTTTATGCAGCGACTGGGCGCCGATGAAGGCGGCCATGGTTTCGCCCTTGCGGGGGATCAGCGGCATCAGACCATTCTTGGCCAGTTCCGCCTCTCGCCGGTCCGAGATCGCGATCTCGGTGGGGCATTTCATATCCACGCCGCCGTCGTCGGACGGGAAGGTATGCACCGGCAAGTCGGTGACCGCGCCGCCCGACTCGATGCCGCGGATCCGCGTGCACCAGCCGTAGCTTTTAAACGAACGGGTGATGTTCGTGGCCATCCCATAGGCGGCGTTAACCCAGCTGTACTTGTTGCTGTCGGCGCCCTCGGTGTCCTCTTCAAAGGCGAAACCTTCCACCGGCTCAGTCTTTTCGCCGTAGGGCATGCGACCCAGGAACCGCGGCATCGCCAGCGCCAGATACATGCTGTCTTCGCTTTCGCGCAGTGCCCGCCAGCCCGCATATTCCGGGGTCTGGAATATTTTGGTCAGGTCACGGGGGTTCGCAAGCTCACCCCAGCTGTCCATCTGCATGAGGCTCGGCTCTGCCCCGGCAATAAAGGGCGCATGGGACGCTGCGGCGACTTTGGCCATCTCGCCCAAAAGCTGCACATCGGGCGGGCTGTGGTCGAAGTGGTAGTCGCCCACCAGGCAGCCGTAGGGCTCCCCGCCGAACTGGCCATATTCCTCTTCGTAGAGCTTTTTGAAGAGCGGAGACTGATCCCAGGCAGCCCCCTTGAACTTCTTCATGGTCTTGCCGAGCTCCTTCTTCGAGATGTTCATCACGCGGATTTTCAGCATCTCGTCCGTCTCGGTGTTGTTGACCAAGTAGGACAGGCCGCGCCAGGCGCTTTCCAGTTGCTGGAATTCCTCGTTGTGGATGATCTCGTTGACCTGGGCGGTCAGCGTCTTGTCAATCTGGGCGATAATCGCCTCAATGGAGCGCAGCGCGTCATCGCTGACCAGGGCCGTGTTAACAAGCGCCTGCTCGGCGAGCGTTTTGACGGCCTCCTCCACAGCGGTCTTCGCGGCGTCGGATTTCGGGCGAAACTCCTTTTGCAGAAGCGACGCAAATTCTTCGTTAGCAAATACGGTGGAGCCGGTTTGCGCTTTGGTCTGAGTGCCTGCTTCAGCCATCAGTCATCTCCCCCTTCGGTGACTTCGTCTGTGGGCTTTGGCGCCGCGCTCAGCGCTTTCATCAGCGCCGGGTCCTGGATGATCTTGGCCATCAAGTCTTCGGCACCGGCCTTGCCGTCCATGTACGTCATCAGGTTCGACAGCTGCGTGCGCGCATCAAGGAGCTTCTTGAGCGGCTCCACCTTCGACGCGATGGCGTCGGGGCTAAAATCGTCCATGCTCTCGAAGGTGATGTCCACGGCCAGGTTGCCTTCGCCGGTCAGCGTATTGGGCACTGTAAAGGCCGCGCGCGGTTTCATAGACTTCATACGGTCGTCAAAGTTGTCGACATCAAATTCCATGAACTTGCGGTCGGCGATGCCGGGTTGCTCAATCTCGGACTTGCCGGAGAGATCGCTCATCACCCCCATCACGAATGGCAGTTGTACCTTCTTTTCGGCGCCATAGACTTCCACATCATATTCGATCTGGACCCGCGGCGCGCGGTTTCTTGCAATGAATTTCTGGCTGTCAGCCATTTCAGCCGTCTCCTCTGTTTCGTTCCATCAATTGTCGGTTTTTCCGACCGTCCCGGTGTTACTATCGCGTCAAACCACGCCCGTTCGTCAATACTCTTCTTCTTCCGGAGGCAGCCCACTCATGGTGCGCGCCTCTTCAATGCCACTGTTGGCCATGTCCTTCATAATCGTCAGAAAATCCGCAGACACGAGCCGCCGGGCCCGCGACAGCAAAAGCGGTACGGGGCTGCTGGGCTCGGCGCGTTTGTAGTAGTCTATGATCGCGTCGATCGCCCGGGTGACATCCTTGGGGTTGTTGATCGCGCCGACCCCTACCCCGGACGCCCCACCGCCGGCCATCGGCCCGCTCATGTCGTCGTCACCTTCTTCTGGGCTGGCGTCATCATCGTCATCGCCCACACCGCCCAGCGTTTCAGCAATGGCGCCGCGGGCCGATTTCAAAAGGTCGCGCAGGGGCGACAGGTCGGGCGCGTCGCTGCCCGCTTTTTCGGTACAGAGCTCATCGATATCGTTGACGGCCGTGAAGGCCAATTCGATGCCTTCGCGAATGGCGGCCATCGCCTCGGGCGGGGTGTCGCGCATTGCCGCAGAGATAGTGGTCGCGTCGGGCGGGTTATCCATGTCCGACGGGCGCGCCATCTCGCCTTTGGCCACAGCCAAGTGGCGCAGGCTGAAACGCCCCAGGCCGCGACTGTCCGAGATGGGCGCCCGCCGAAGCTGGCGAAGGGTGGTTTCGTCCCCGGTGAGCCCGCGTAGGGCATTCATACGCTCTGTCAGGTCGCCGTCGTCTTCGTCCGGTTGCGGGTGAACGTGATCCCAGTGGATTAGGAGCGTGCCGTGAATATAACGCAGAAGCTGGGCAAAGAGCGGAAAGCCGTGCTTGGGCAGCGCCGCTTCGGCCATGTAGACGGCCACACGAATGTCCATCGTGCGATCCAAAAGGCCTCGACCCAGTTTGAGTACCTCTGAAAAGTCTGCTTCCTCACCCTCGCGGATGGTGTCACCCACTTGGGCTTCGGCTTTCGGCGTGGCCGCGATGACCATTTCCGAAAACTCCGGATCGTACTCCAGGTCCGGGCCCGCGGGCTCGTCATCGCCAAATCCGATCAGCAGGTCGTCAGGATCGAATTGCACCGCGGTTGCTCCTTTGCGTAGGGTCAGGCTGGGGTGATATCCCGCGCTATTTCAGCGGCTTACTTCCCTGCGCCTGACCGGGATGGTCGTTTGCGTTGGAAAAAACGTAGGAAGCTTTACGACCCCTCGCAACAAAAATGCGCGGCGGCACGTATTTTCACGTAGGTTTCACGGTCCCTCCCCGAAATGGCCCCCTTTTGGGGTCTCCAGGCGCTTGGCAAATGCGTCGACGACCGGCATAGTCCTGATGCATTTAGCGCGCAGGGTCATGAAGCAGATCATCCTTATCGCAGTTGTGGTTTTGGCGGTGCTCACAGCGCCCTTGGGCTGGTTCCTGGCAAGTCGGGCCCTGGCGCCCGTTGGGTCTGACCCCGAAATCGCCGCCCTCCGAGAAGAACTGGCCGCAGTGACGCAAAAAAACCGCGATCTAACAATTGATCTAAACGCCTTAACCCAGCGGGTTCTCGCCCTAGAAGAAAGCGGTGTTTCGAACACCCAGACACAAACCTTCACCGATGAAGGCTCTATAGATGTGGACGATATGCTCGCCGACAGCTTTGCCCAAACGGTGCTGATCGCCAACAGGCGCGACGTCAACAAGGGACTGACCAACAGCGGGTCAAGCTACCTAATTGGGCTCTTTGGGCGTCCAGCCGAAAATATGAACAACCAGAACTGTGTGCCGATGACCAACCCGCTGCTGCGTGATCTGGTCAAAACCGAAGACGTGGGCCCTATTCGTGTGACCATGCTCGAACCTGCGATCTTGTCCTTGCGCCAAGTGTTTCGAAACGTCAAAATCTTTGAGCCAGAACTCTATAAGCGCATTAAGACCGCTGGATCGCTTTGCGTACGCCTTATCCGCGGAAGCACTACCTCGGTCAGCACCCACGCCTATGGACTGTCTGTCGACCTGAACATTGACGGGGTCACCGACACGCTGGGGGACGGCAAAACTCAGCTGGGCCTGGTTATTTTGGCGGATTTTTTTAACAAAGAAGGCTGGTACTGGGGGGCAAGCTTCGGACGCGAGGACTCCATGCACTTCCAGGTGAGCCGCGAAAAGATTGATCAATGGTTGCGACAGGGCCTCATAAGCACGAAATAGCGCGCTTTTTTAAACGCATCGTTTGCGGTAAGACCGCGGCGCGCTTAGGGCCTTGTGGCATGACAACAACGGGGACCCGACCTATGCGCATTCAGGTCATCAGTTTTCTGGCAGCTGGCGTCTTCGCAGGGCTTAGCACCGGCGCTGCCATGGCCCAGTCGATCAACACCCAAGAATTTTCGACAATCGATGACGCCATTACGGCGCTCGGGCCGACACTCTACACAGAGCTTGACCCAAACTACACCACAACCTCGGTGACAAACTTCAACTTCGATGCTGGTTCGCGGCAGTTTACGCTGGGCTACGGCACCTCGGAAAGCGGCGACATCGTGGTGATTGAAAACGATCAAGAGATCGCTGCTTTTTCGGGCGCCACCCGCGCCGAGGCGGAAGCGCTTTTGATGCAGTTTTTGAGTGACGAATTTCGTCAGGATACCGAAGCGCTGAACCGCGTGGTGGCCAACACACCCAACGACCCGGTGGCAGGGACGCCCGCATCGCTTCAGGCGCGCATGGCCGAGGCCACATTCCAAAACGGATCCGACGTGGGCCCGTCACCCCGCACAGGTGGTAGCCGCGGGCGCGGCACGCTGGCCAATCCGAACCTGGGGCTCAGCTTGCAAAGCGGGCGCTACACCGGGCCGGGGTTCTCAGCGACGATCAACACCATCCCGCTGTCCTACTCGATCCCGCTCAACGACCCCCGCTGGGCCGTAAAAATTGACGCGCCGATCAGCTTTACCACCATCAACGGGGTAGACAACGTGTCGGGGTCAGTGGGCGTGGGTCTGAGAATCCCGGTCTATGACAATTGGACGCTGACACCCGAGTTTCGTGTGGGCCTCACGCGGAACCGCACGGCCGGGGTTACGGCCAAGCTGGCTGCCCTGTCGCTGACGTCGAATTACCGGGTTGACCTGGGCCAGGGATACGGGCTGACGATCGGTAACTCGCTCACCTACAGCCGCACCTTCGGGTCCGCCTATGACCAGTCGAACGTCTACAACAAAAACGGGGTGGAAATCTCCGGCCCCTTTGAGCCCAAACTCTACGGCCTGCCCACCAACTGGCAGTTTTCGGTCGTGCACACCAAGGTTGGCGGCGATCCCACATTCATCGACGAATGGGTGGATGTGTCGCTCTCAGTGGGTACGGTGGGCTCAAAGCGAAATGTGACCTGGGACAGCGTGCGCCTAGGCATCACCTACACCCGGGCAAACCGGGGCATCGAGGGTATCAACTTTAACTTCGGGTACGAGTTCTGACATGCGCTTTCTCTTCCTCGCCGTTGTCTTCCTTTCGGGCGCCCTGCCAGCCCTAGCCGCGGACCGGGTGGCGCTTTTGGTGGGAAATTCCCGCTACGACAACCCGTCGCTATCGCTAAAGAACCCGATCAACGATGTGGCCGCACTGGCGGCGAAACTGGGACAGTTGGGGTTTGTGGTGATCACTGCCCAGGATGCCAGCACCGAGGATATGAACCGGGCGCTCAGCGTCTTTGAAGAACAGATGACCGGCGCGGAACTGGGGCTTTTCTTTTACGCCGGACACGGCAGCCAGGCCGCGGGGGAGAACTATCTTCTGGCGTCGGATTTCAGCGGCTCGACCGCGCCAGATGCGGCGCGCGCCGCGCTGACTTTAACCCAGGTGCGCGAGGCGCTTGCTCGCGCAAGGCCCCAAGCGGGGATCGTAATCCTGGACGCCTGCCGCGATAACCCGCTTGAGATCACCGATGGCGGCGCGGGACTTGCGCGCACGGCGTCAAACCCAGGGCTTTTGATTGCCTACGCCACCGACCCGGGCAACGTCGCCTTCGAGGGCACGGGCGACAATTCCATCTTCACCACAGCCCTTTTGCGCCACATAACCGAACCGGGTCTTGATGTGCGCCTAATGTTTGGACGCGTGCGTCAGGACGTGGTGCTCAACACCCGTGGCGCCCAGGTGCCCTGGGTGGAGGAGGCGCTTTTGGGGGACCACACGCTGAACCCGTCGCTGGACGCTCGCGGGCGCGAGGCTATGGTCGCCCGCGATATAGCACTGTGGCGGGACACTTCGGCAAAAACCACGGTGGAACCTTACCGGGCCTACCTTGCAGCCTTTCCCAACGGAATGTTCAAAGACTTCGCCGAGCAGCGCATCGCACGACTGTCGTTTGTGACGTCGCAGCCCAAAACCGACGAAATGGCGCAGTCTGCCACACTGGACGTGACGCGCAACACCAGCCGCATCGCCGCCGCCCTGCAAATTTTGGGCTTTACAGGCGCCGGCAACACTCAGCCATCCCTTGATGAACTAGAGGCGGCCGCGGCCGCTTATCAATCCTCTCTCGGTGACAATGCGGTTCTCACCAACGAGAACCTTTATGCGGACGCAAGTCGCGTGCTCCTTTTCCTGGGCGCGTCTGTTGGGCGGCAGATCCGCGTCGACATTGCGGCGCTCAGCTCCATTGACCAAACCCTGGTGGTGGCCCGGGACGCCTTTGCCGAATTGGAAGAACTGGCCAAGGCGGACCCCAACGCAGAGCCCATCGTGGCCCAGGCCCGCGATGACATCGCCGCCATCGAGCGCGCCCAAACAGAGGTGCTGGCCCAGCTCGACCAAACCCGCGCCTATTACGAGGACCTAATGGCCAACGCCGGGCGCAACTTCCCCGAATATATGACCGAACGCACGCTGGGCATCGCCGTGACCCGCGGGGCATCCGTCGATCCCGAGCGAGACGCCCGAGCGCTCTTATTCATCAAACACGTCGCCCAAGCCCAGCGCCCCGAAACACGAGGAACCTACCAATGGCTGTCCGATTTCTTGCCGCGCGGCTGACCGCCGTCTTAGCTGCCTTCGGGCTTTTGCTTTCGGCGTGTTCCTTTGACCCTGGCAATGGCGAACGGGCTTTCGCCTGGGAGCCGGAGACCGCGGAAGAACGCCGCCTGCGCCAGCAGGCCGAAGCACTTGACCTGACCATCGTCGAAGGGGGCGTCGCGGGCTTTACGCTGGGCGCGGTCATCGGCGGGCTGACCGGCGGATTGCAGGGCGCCTTCACCGGGGCTCGGCTGGGCGGGTTCATCGGATCGGCGTCGGGCGCGTATGTGCGCCAACTGCAATCGGATTTCGCCGACCGGGAACGGCAATTGGACCAACTGGCGCTAGACCTCGAAATGAACAACCGCGACCTGGAAGCGGCCATCGCCACCATGCGCGCAGTTCTGTCCCAGCAGCGCGCCAAACTGGCCGCCGCCCGGGCCTCCGGCAACCCGCTCGCGGTGCGCCGCGCCCAAGAGCAGGCGGCAGGATCGCTGGCCACCATGAACCGCGCCGTGGAGGCCGCCACCAGCCGCCAGTCGGTCCTTGGCGAAGCACGCACCCTTTTGGCGGTCACGTCTGACAACCCCGCCACGGCCCCGGCCGCGGCGCGCTACGGGGCGCTGGCGGACCGTATTTCGGCGATGCGCTCCATCGCGGCGACCCTGACATCGGAGATCTGAGCCTATGACATTCCCCCGGCGCATCCTCTTTGTGGCAGCCCTGCCCTTGGCGCTCGGTGCCTGTGCGCAGCGCGGCGACCTGACCGACCCGGCCTTTGGCGGCTTTTTTAACGGCATCGAAAACGTAGTTGACGGCACCTATGACGAACGTATCGCAACCCGGGAAGAACGGGTAGAAGCCCTGCGCGCCCGCCAGCAGCGGCTTTTGGCAGAGCGCAACGCACTTTCGCGCCGCATCGGCGAACACCGAAATGCCCTTGCCCAGCTCAAACACGATCTGGTTGTGGCCAAGGTCCGCATCGGCGAGGCTAATCTTGACCCGGCCACCCGTGCCCAGGTCAACACTGCCATCGCCGCTGAGCCGACCGGCAACACCGACGCCGAACGCCTGGCCGCGCTGCAAAAGACAATCGCCGACACCCGCATCCTGGCCGAAAGGCTGGCAAATCTTGCGGGGTAGGCCCCATTTGGCTTAGATGCAGCGCAAAGGTTAAGCAGGTTCCAAGGCATGTCCGATTCCGCCGATAACGCAATTCTCTCTCCCGGGGACGTGCTCAACAACACGTATGTGATTTCAGAGCTGATTGCGGCTGGGGGCACGGGCGAGGTTTATCGCGCCATGAACCGCGTCTCTGGGCGCGAGATCGCCGTAAAAATCCTTAAGCGCGAGTTTGCCCAGAACGAACAGTTTACCGACCTCATGAAGCGCGAAGCTAGCGTTTTGCATGAGGTGATCGACCCGGCAGTGGTGCGCTACTACGACGTGTTGGAAAGCGATCTTTACGACGACGGATTTCTTTTTATCGTGATGGAATTCATTAACGGCCAATCCGTGGCCGACGAGATGAAAGAAAAAGGCCCGCTGCCTGCGGACATGCTTTTGAAGGTAGCTGAACGCGTGCTCCAAGGGCTAAAAGCTGCCCATGACAAAAAAGCATTCCACCGGGATCTAAGCCCCGACAACATCATCTTGCGCGATGGCGACCCGGAGCACGCCACCCTGATTGATTTTGGCATCGCCAAGGATGTCAACGAAGGGGCAAAAACCGTTGTCGGCGGGGGGTTTGCCGGCAAATACCAATACGCCAGTCCCGAACAGATGGAAGGACGCGCAGACGCGCGGTCAGACCTCTATTCCCTCGGCATGACGCTATTGGGGGCTTTCCGCGGTCAGTCACCCTTGGCTGGGTCATCGCTGGCTCAGATCGTGAAAGCGAAAGCTGAAAAGCCTGACATCAGCGACATGACGGGCACACTTCATGACCTGGTGAACCGCCTTGTAGAACCGCTCGCCGAGCACCGTTTCCAGACCGCGGAGGAGGCGTTGAGGTTTCTGGCGGGCGAAGCGGCAACGCCGGTGCCGCCCGCGATTTCAGCCGCCTCCGCCGCGGCGGTTGCGGATAAGACGGTGGTTCCCGCGCGTAATTCCGGCCAGGCTAAGGCCGACGCAGCCAAACTGGCGGCGGTCCGCGAAAAGCCCAAAAAGTCGCGCGCCGGTCTTTGGTTGGTGCTACTGCTACTACTGCTCGGTGGCGGCGGAGGCGGCGCCTATTTCGCTGGGCTCATTCCCGGGATTGCCCCGCCCCCGCCGACGGTCATCACAGAGGCGGACCCGAACGTGGTGGTGGAGCCAGGCGACGGCCCTGCCGTCCCTGAAGTACCCGCCGACACCGGCGTGGCGCCCGAGGTGCCGCCGACGGGCGACGACACTGCCGAACCGGTGCGTCCTGAACCAGTGGAACAGACAGACGTGGCCGAACTGCCGCTGGCCAACCCCTTCCGGCTTTCCGTGGAGCGTACCGCCATCGACGCGCCGTTGAGGCTTATTGGTAATCTGCCCGCACCCGAGGCGGTACCAAGTGTGTCCCGCGCTTTGGAGGAGGGGCTCAACGCTTTTGCGGTTATCGCCGATGTGACCCCCGCCCAAGGGGAGCCTTTCGACGGCTGGACCGACGCAGTTGTGGCCACGGCGCTCGTCTTCCGCGCCGTCGACGCCTTCACCGTGGCCGCCGAGGGTTCTGATATCGTGCTCATCGCCCAGGCCCAGTCCGAGGTTGAGAAATCCGCCCTTTTGGCGGCCGCGCGCAGCGCAGTGTCAGGAACCCAGCTTGCAGTGATTGACCGCATCGAAGTGACCACCCCCGAGGTCAACCTGAGCGACCTCTCTGAAGGTCTGCGCCCGCTGGAAACTTGCGGCCCCTTCACGCTTTCGGGCGGCGCGGGGGGCACGGTGCCGGCAGAAGGCACCATCACCATCAGTGGCTACATTGCCGCAGCGGCAGAAGCGTCTCGCATTTCTGCCTTTTTTGCCCAGAATGCCCCAGGCCGTTCGGTGGTCAGCGACGTGCGTGTGCTCAACACCGGAGTTTGTAATGTGCTCACGGAACTGCCGAGTGAAAGCTCCCAGGCTCTGGCGTTCACCTACGCCTACGGCCAAAAAGATACGCCAGTACCCGGCGACACGTTCCGGCTCGGAGAAAATCCGGTGATCGAGGTGGAGTTGCCTGCGGATCGAGACGGCTATTTGCACGTGGCTTTCGTGGACCTAGCCGAGCAAGTCTTTCACCTTCTCCCCCACCAGGCACGCACGCAAAACACCATTCAGACTATCGGCAATGTGGCAGGCGACACGCGGAAGGTGCGCGTGACCTTCCCGGTCTCAGAAGCATCAATCCAACAGCTTGGGTTCAACGTTGTAGAGCCCTTGGGCATCAATATCGTGCTGGCGGTCGTCACCGATGAGCCGCTTTTCCCCGATCTGCGCCCGCGGGCCGAATCGAACGGCGCATTCCTCGAGGCCCTTGATGGGCGGCTCGCCCGGGTTGAGGCGGACGGCGGGCTGGTCACCTGGCGGTTTCTTCTGACCGAACCGTGAATCCCATCACCGATTGACGGAATTTTACCTCCCCTCCGGGGCGTCGAAGGTCTATGGTGATGCCAAGCGATAGATGATCACCTATTCGGAGGCTCCCATGAAATTGCGTACCGCCACCCTTGCCGCGATCTTGGCCGCGGCCCTGACGCCCGCAGCCCCGGGCCTGTCCCTGGCCGAAGAGATGTCGGCCGAAGATATCCTTAAGCGGCTTCAGGCCCAGCGGACACGGACCCTAGGCTTTGTCGATGCCTCAAAGCCCGCCGGGGAGGCTGCGCAAGAAGAAACATCCATCGCCGCGGCCCCCGAAGCACCATCTGCCCCCGAAGTACAAGCGCCGTCGGGTCTGGCGCTGGCGCCGATCACCGGTGGCGGCAACGGCGCCGGGGGATTAAGCGTTGGCAATGGCGGCGACGGCACCGCCGCGGGCGGCGCGCCGCAACTGGCATCAACCGGCGTGGGCGAAACGGCGCCTACTCTCGACACCACGATCACTGGGCTTCAGCCCGTGGCGCCCGGTGGGAGCGCGCCCACCGCGCTGGCTTCTGGCGGCGACGGCACTGCAGGTGGCACTCAGGTGCCCACGCTGACCGCCGCAGCAAGCCCTGGCGCGGCGCCTGCGCTCCAAGGCACCGAACCCAGCGCCGAAGATCTGGTGATTAACCTGACGATTTACTTCGACTTTGACAGCGCGGTGCTACAACCCGCGTCAAAGCGCCAGCTGGCAGCGCTTTGCCAGGCGATTGTGTCTGACACCGGTGACGGCACCTATAAGATTATCGGCCACACCGACGCCAAAGGAAACGCAAACTACAACAAGCGGCTTTCCCAAGCGCGTGCAGACGAGGTCGTTCGCTACATGACGAAATCCTGCGGAATCGACGGCGCCCGCTTAGAAGCGGTCGGCGCGGGCGAAGAGCAGCTCAAGCTGCCCAACGACCCCCGCAACGGCGAAAACCGCCGGGTCGAAGTGCAGGTTCTGTCCTGACCGAGACGGGGCGATACCAGCTTTGGAATCGCCCCGGGTCCGGCGGGGTCGCAGTGGAAGCGGCGCTCCGGACCACCGGTGTTGAATTCGACATAACCCATCTGGACAGCCAGATGGGATCTGTTCTTCCGCCGGGGTCAGTGCCCGGAAACCCATGGAACCAAGTGCCAAGCCTTCGCACACCGGAAGGCGAGACCATAACAGAGGTTGCCGCCTGTCTGTTGCACCTAGACCGCCACCACCGCAGCGAGCCGATTTTTTGCCAGGATAACCCCGGGCGCCTGTCCCGCTGGGCGGTCTTTTTATCGGTCAACCTTTATGAACCGGCGCTGACGATGACCTACCCCACCCGCTACCTGGACCCCGGCGATGCGGCCTGGGGCAAAGATGCCCTGTCCGCCCTAAAACGGACAACCTACGCACGGTTCACGCGGGCGCTTGCGGTCATTGAGGCCACCCTGGGTGAAGTTCCCGCGCTTTCGGGTTCGCGCCCCGGGGCCGCCGACGTTTACCTGGCGATGATTGTGTCCTGGTTTCCGCCAGCAACGGCCGGGCCACGGACCCGGGCCGTGTGCGCCGCAGTGACCAACCAGGACCCGATTGCCCAGGTTTGGGAAAGCCACGGGCTGCGCGGCTTTTGAGACCGGCTCACCCGCTTTCGGCGCGCATGACCCAACGCCCGGCATCCTGAGCCCAGTACTGGGCCTTGAGCCCGGCGCCAGACACAGCCTTCCAGTCAGCACGCGCAGCGCTTAGCCCGTCGGGATTGGCGGCCTCGAACATCAAAACGACGCGCGAAAAGCGGCCGGCCTCATCCAGATCGGCCCGCGCCCCGTCTATCAGAAATAGGACCTGAGCGCCGTTCGGGTTCCCCGTCGCGGTGGTCAAAAGCACCGGTTGATCCGCGTCGTGGCTGCCTCCTGCAACCCCATGGGGTAGGAAATCGCCGTCTGCGTGCGTCCATAGCAGATCATCGATCCGCGCCAGGCGCCTGGGATCACCGGCGCCCCCGGCGCGTACAAGTGCCCGCCAGCCCCGGTCACGCGATCGCCGCAACAGCCCAGGCAGCGCCCCTTCAAGCGCCGTCTCCGTCAGGTGGTAAAACATTACCTCGGCCACTGCCCTGATCCCTACCCGGACGCCCGTGCAAACTGGACCACGCGATTAGTCACCAGGCTCAAAATGGTCAGCAATGAGCCGATCAAGCGTGCGAACGCCCCACCCCGTGGCCCCGGCTGGGGCAAAATCGGTGGGTGATTTCACGCTGGCCACCCCAGCGATGTCGATATGGCACCAGGGCGTGCCCTCTTTGATAAACACCTCCAAGAAAGCAGCGGCAGTGATTGACCCTGCCGGGCGCCCCCCGGTATTTTTGATGTCAGCAATGCGCGACTTGATCTGCTTGTGATAGGCTGCGCCGAGGGGCATTCGCCAGGCGCCTTCGCCCGCGCCCTCAGCCGACTTGAGAAGCTTGCGCGCCAACCCATCGTCGTTGGAAAAAACGCCGGCATTTTCATGGCCGAGACCGATGATGATGGCCCCAGTGAGCGTGGCAAGGTCGATAACGCCTGTGGGTCCATAGGTTTCTTGCGCGTACCAGAGCACGTCCGCCAGAACGAGCCGCCCCTCGGCGTCGGTATTAATGACCTCGATTGTGTCCCCCTTCATGGAGGTGACCACGTCGCCCGGGCGCTGCGCCTTGCCGTCGGGCATGTTTTCGACCAATCCAACTAGGCCCACGACATTGGCCCGTGCCTTGCGCAGAGCCAGCGCCTTCATCACGCCCGCCACAACGCCCGCGCCGCCCATATCCATAGTCATGTCTTCCATGCCGCCTGCGGGTTTGAGGCTGATGCCCCCGGTGTCGAAGACCACGCCCTTTCCCACAAAGGCAAACGGCGCCTCATCGCCACCACCCATCCACTCCATGACAACAACCTTAGACGGGCTCTCGGACCCCTGCCCGACGCCCAAAAGGGTCCGCATGCCAAGCTTTTCAAGCTCCGGTTCATCAAGCACTTTGACTGTCAGACCCAGTTCGGACAGCGCGCTCAGGCGGTCGGCAAATTCGATTGTAGTCAGGATATTCGACGGCTCGTTTACCAGATCCCGGGTGAAAAGCGTACCGTCCACCACGGCGCCAAGGGGTCCATAGGCCGCGGACACATCTTCGGCGCCGTTGGCCAAAACCTTGAGCGATCCTGCCGGGGTCTTATCGCCCGATTTGTGAACGTCAAAATCGTAAGACGCAAGACAGTAGCCCTGCGCCAGGTGCGCGGCGGCTTTTGACGTGCCCGCGAGGATCATGACATCGGACTTCCCCGCGGCCTTTGCCGCCGCCGCCCCGGCACGCATGGCGATGCCTGCGTCCAGCTTTTTGGCCAGCTTCACCACGATTACAGCCGATGCGTTAATGCCCGGCAAAAAGTCGAGCGCGTGGACAGACCCCTCGGCCATGTCCCCAAACGCGTCGGAGTTGGAAAACCGCGCCAAAGCCCCTTTGCACAGCTTGTTGGCCCGCCGCCCCAGGGTGTCGAGCCCGCCCGCAGGCGTCACCACGGTCACCAGCTTGCCCTCGAAGGCGTCGATCAGGTCAAGCTCGGTTTCGATAAACTCGGGCGTCAGAACGGTGGTCATCGGCAGTCCTTTGCGTATTTTGTCGCGACAGTCCTGCGAGACCTAGAATTTTTCGCCCCGATTGACCACTGCTATCGCCATGAAGGAACCCAATCGCCCAGACCATGAGCCAGCTTGACCGCTATATTTTGGGCCAAGTTCTGGGCCCGTTCGTGTTCTTCGTCGTGATCTTCGGCGGGATACTCTGGCTTAATCAGGCGCTGAGGATCGTGGATGTGGTGGTGGGCAATGGGCAGTCAGGGCTCGTATTTGCGGAACTGGCGACGTACCTCATTCCGAAAGTTTTTGAGACGGTTGTCCCCGTAGCAGCCTTTGCAGCGGCAATTTACCTGACGAACCGCCTTTATTCCGAGGCAGAGCTGGTGGTGTTCATGGGCGTGGGCGTGTCACCGTCGGCGGCGACACGGCCGTTCTTCACTTTTGGCGCGCTCTGTTTTTTGATGATGCTGACGCTCACCCAACTTTTAACCCCCTGGTCTCTGGGCCTTTTTCAGACCCGCCAGCATGAGATCTCAAAAGAGTTCCTGACCCAGTTTGTAACCCCCGGCACCTTCACAGCGCCAGCCCAGGATGTGACGCTTTTCTTCGGCGAGGCGGCGGCGGATGGAACACTCGGGGACATCCTGATCAATGACCGCCGGTCGGGCACCGAGGTCACTCACACCGCCGCGCAGGGCCAGGTTATATCGGACGGAGACGCGCCGAAACTAATCCTCTTCGATGGGACCATCCAGAGGTTTGCTCGGGATAGGCAAACCCTTTCCACGATCCAATTCGACAGCCTCTCCTATGACCTGTCGCAGTTTGCCCGCCAGGTGGGGGAGCGTTCGCTCCTGACGGCGGAGCTTTATCCGTGGGAGCTTTTGGGCACGGGCCGCGGGCCCGAACGGGCGGCTGTCGAAAGGCGTATCGAGTTCCACGACCGGCTCGTCAAAGCGCTCCTGTCCATTGTGGTGCCCGCCCTGGGCGCGATTGTGCTGATTTCGGCAGGCTTTTCGCGGTCGGGATTTTTCCTGCGCATCGCGCTCGGTGTGATCTTTATGGTGGCCATCAACGCCACGCGGGGGTTTGTGCAGCCCCTCGCGGGACCCGAAGCGATCATTTGGCCGGTGCTTTACGTGCCAGTGGTCATCGCCTTTGCGGTAGTCTTTGTGCTTTTGCGCGCGGGGCTTGCCCCCTGGAAATCAGGGCTATGGGGTATCTTGGCCCCTGAAAGGACCAGCGCGCGATGACGCTATACCTTTATTTCGGGCGCCGGTTTTTGTCGGCCTTCGCACGGGTCTTTTTGGTGTTGACGATCCTGATCTACGTGCTGGAAGTTCTCGAAAACATCCGCGGCCTGGCCCGCCATGGGGTCAGCTTTGGCGAAAGCGCTTACCTTGCTGCGTTCTCGACCCCTGAGTTGGTGCTACAAGCGCTTCCGGTGATTGTAATGCTGGCGGGGCTGACCTTTTGCGTGGGACTGGCGCGGTCAAACGAATTTGTCGTCAGCCGCGCCATTGGCGTGCCTGCCCTTCGCGCCATGGCTGCGCCGGCCTTTTACGCCGTGGGGATTGGACTTGTGGCAATGCTTGCGCTGAACCCCGTGGCAGCGACCTTTTCCGCACGCCACGATGTCTTGCGCGACGACCTGACCGGGTCCCAAAGCCGGACCATCAGTTTTGAGGCGGGGGGCTTTTGGCTCCGCCAGAAAAACGACGACGGCCACACCGTCATCCATGCTGAAAGCGCCACCGACCGCGGCACCGCATTGCGCCGGGTCACGGCGCTCGATTTTGACGGGACAGGAGACATCTTGCGCCGCACGGTGGCTTCGACCGCCATCTTAGGTGACGGGGAATGGGTCTTTGCCAACGGCAAAAGCTGGGCCATCGACCGCGCCAGCACCAATCCTGAAAGCAGCGCAGAAGCCTTTGAATTGAGGAGATTTCCCACGGACATCACGCCGAGCCAGATACTTGAAGGTTATCCGCGCCCGGCGTCGGTGCCGATCTGGGACAAGCCGCGCATGATCCGCACCATCGCCGAGGCGGGCTTTTCCAACCTAACCCACCGGCTGCATATGCAGATGGAGCTAGCGCGGCCCATGATGCTGGTGGCAATGATGATCATCGGGGCCGCTTTCACGCTGCAAAACGCGCGCCTGGGCAACCTCGGCGTGTCGGTGTTTTTGGCGCTGATCTGCGGTTTTTCGCTCTACTTCCTCCAAAATCTTGCTATGACCTTGGGTGAGGCCGGTGAGATTCCGGTCGCGGTGGCCGCGTGGGCGCCACCGTTGGCTGCCACGCTGCTTGCCCTTGGGCTGTTCCTTCGTTTCGAGGACGGGTGAGCGCGGAAGACATGGGGGGTCTATGGCGCGCATCTGGGCCGCGATAGGGTTCATCTGCCTGGCGTCTTGGGTCGCTCTGGCAGGGCTTTTTGCGTCCCTCACCCCGCTTAGCGCGCAAACGCAAACCCGCACTACGGGCGTATTGGCGGCCGACGAAAGCAACCCCGTGTCGGTCGTAGCCGACCGTATTGATTTTGACCCGGTCACAGGGGTTTTGCGCGCCAACGGCAATGTGCAGGTCTTTCGCGGCACCGAGGTGCTGAGCACCGACGTCCTGATCTACGACCAGCGCGCCAAACGCCTCACGGTGCCTGGGCCCATGACGCTTGCGGACGGCACCCAGGTGGTGATCCGCGCTGACGGGGCCGTCCTTGACGACAACTTAACGAACGGACTCATCCGCGGGGCGGAGGTCTTGATCGCACAACAGATGCAGATCGCCGCCGCCCGCGCCCACCGCAAGGACGGGCGCTATAGCGTGCTCGACAAGGCGGTGGCCACCACCTGTCACGTCTGTGCCGACAACCCGGTGCCCTTTTGGAAAATCCGCGCCCGCCGGGTGATCCAAGACGAAAAGGCGCGTCGGCTTTATTTTGAGAACGCGACCCTCGATGTCTTGGGCGTTCCCATTTTCTACACGCCGCGTCTGCGCGTGCCAGATCCCAGCGTCAACCGGGCCACGGGGTTTCTGGTGCCGCGGTTTTCGCGGTCTTCGCTTTTGGGCTACGGGTTTTCGATCCCCTACTACGTGGTTGTGTCTGACCAGGTGGATTTCACCATCACGCCACGGGTGTTCTCTACAGGCGCAGCGCTTCTTTATGCGCAGTATCGCCAACGGGTGCGCCGCGGCCAGTTTGAGATCGAAGGTTACGTGACCGTCTCTGATGACTTGGCCCCGCGCGCCACCCGGTCATCGCTGACCGCATCAGGGCTTTTTGAACTCGACCGCGAGATCGAGCTGGAATTCGGCATCGACCTGGCATCCGACAAATCCGTGCGCGACGACTACGACATCGGCGACGACGAAGAGGACCGTCTGACGTCTTTTATTGAGCTGCGCCGAACCCGAAAGAATACCTTCGCCAGCATCTCAGCCCGCCGCTTTCAGTCCCTGCGCACCAACGAGATTGACCAGGAAATTCCCCTTGTCTTGCCCGAGGTTTACGCCCGCAAGACCTGGAACGACCGTTTCTCGGGCGGCAAATTCGGGCTGACTGCCAACGCGGTATCCCTGTTGCGGGAAGACGACAGTCGCTTTTCGCGGATAGGCATCGGCGCCGATTGGACCCGCGACTGGATCTGGTCTTCCGGGCTAATCACCCAGGCGTACGCCGGGGTGGAGGCCAACACCTACTACACCCGCGCTTACCCGGGCTTCACCAACGGGTCCCAGTCCGAGGTCATTCCGACGGCAGCGCTCGATTTTCGGCTGCCGCTCGCGCGCAGCGAAAGCCGCGTCACCCATCTGATCGAGCCGCGCATCCAGATCGTCTGGTCCCCGAACGGCACCCGTTCAAACCCCAACGAAGACAGCACACAGCTGGAATTTGAGGAAACCAACCTCTTCTCACTTAATCGTTTCCCCGGATTTGACCGGTCCGAACGGGGCCTGCGCGCCAACGTCGGCCTGACCTACAAACGCATCGACCCCGCAGGCTGGTCCTGGGGCGTCACCGCGGGCCGTGTGTTTCGCCAGCGCGACCTGGGCCAGTTCGGCGCGGGCACTGGGCTTGCGGGCAAGCAGTCCGACTATGTGACCGCCATCACGTTCAACTACCTAGACAAGGTCGATTTCATAAATCGCACACTTTTCGACGACGGCTTTGACGTGTCTAAGAACGAAGCACGGCTTCGGCTCAATTTTGAGCGTTTCTCGACGGAAGCGGCCTATGTGTGGCTTGAACAAAACGTGGTTGCGGGTGCGTCGGACCGAACCCATGAGGCGTCAATTGCGCTTGAATACCGGCGCAACGATTACCTGACCTATATCGGGTCCTGGCGCCAGAACCTGGAAACCGGCAATTCCATATCGGGCGAATTCGGCATCCGCTACGAAAACGAGTGCGTTGCCGTGAACCTTTCCTACTCGCTTCAATTCGAAGGCTTGGGTATAGTCCGGCCAACCCGGGAATTTGGCCTTACGGTAGAGCTGGCTGGCCTGGGCAACAAGAAACGCAACCGGCGCTATGCTAACCGCTGCACGCTATTGTGACGGCAGCTTTCAGTGGCACAGGCGGGACAACCGGGGCAAAAGGCATGATCGGACGGGTAGAGCGACCATGAAATCTATTCTTATCACGCTTACAACGGCGGCGGCACTGACCCTATCCGCGGGACCAGGCGCGCAAGCGCAGTCATCAAACCAGTTTGCGGCTGCGGTGCGGGTCAACGACGGCGCGGTCACCAACTTTGAGGTATCACAGCGGGTGCTACTCTTGCGGGCGTTTGGCACCGCCGGGAACCTGCAAGAACTGGCAGTAGAGCAGCTAATCGACGATCGGCTGCGGGTACAGGCGGCGCGGGCCGCGGGGCTTTCGGTGACCGAAGAAGAGGTCGACACCGGCATCGACGAATTTGCCCAGCGCGGCAACCTGACCGGGCCGCAGCTATTGCAGTTCATCCGCCAGCGCGGGGTGGACCCGGAATCCATGAAGGATTTTGTGCGCGCCGGGCTTCTGTGGCGCACCTTGGTGCAGGCGCGTTTTGGCCCCCGCTCCGCCGTGAGCGAGGCCGAGATTGACACCACGCTTGACTTGCAGGCGGGCCAGGAACCGCTGGAACTTTTGATCTCGGAAATACGTATTCCGGCCACTCCGGGGCGCGAAAGCGCGGCCCAGGATCTGGCGGAACGGCTGTCGAATTCCATCTCGTCAGAAGGCGCGTTCGCGGCGGCGGCCCGGCGCCATTCGCGGGCGCCTTCCCGGGCGCGCTCGGGGCGGCTTGACTGGCTGCCGGTGGCCACGCTGCCGCCGCAACTGGTGGGGCAACTTCTGGCGCTCAACCCCGGAGAAGTGACGGCGCCCATCCCGCTCGGACCAACGATTGGGCTTTTCCAGTTACGCGGCACCCGCGCGGCGCGGTCCCGGGATGGCCAGACGCCCGTGTCGGTGACCTATGTAACCGTGGACATCCCCTTTGAGCCCGGCGACCGGGCCCTGCGCGAGGCCAATGAGCTGGTCAACGACGTGGACACCTGTGACGACCTGCGCGCCCAGTCAGAACGCTGGGGCACAATCCCTGGGCACACCGATTTTGTGGAAGATATCACCGCCTTGCCTGGGTCTGTGGCGCTCCTGCTGGCTGATCTCGACCGGCACGAGGCCGCCGTCTACACCAACAGCGCTGGCGGCCCATCGGTGATCATGCTCTGTCAGCGCTTGCGTGACCTGCCCGAAGGCGCCCGTGACAACATCCGCAACGCGCTCTTCCAGCAGCGGATTTCGGGCTTCGGCCAGGGCTACCTGCAAGAGCTGAAGGGCGACGCGAACATTATACGCACAAACTGATGATCGCGCCGATTGCCGTATCCTGCGGCGATCCGGCGGGCATCGGGCCCGAGATCGCGGTTGCCGCGCGGGCGCTCGCCCCCGAGGTGGCCTTTGCGATTCTGGGCGATCCGCGCCACTTTGCCCCCGCCGCCGCCCAGGCTGGCGTTCGCCTGGCCGAGATCGACCATATCGGAGACGCGGCGCGCACGCCGGGCCTGGCGATCCTGCCCATGGACTTTGCTGCCGCGGCGGTGCCCGGCAAGCCCGACCACCGCAACGCCGCGGGCACTATCGCCAGCATCGACCGCGCCGTGGCTGCCACTCAGACAGGCGAGGCCGGGGCGGTCTGCACCCTGCCTATCGCCAAATCCGTGCTGATCCGCGGGGCGGGTTTTGCCCACCCGGGCCATACGGAATACCTGGCGCACCTGGGCGGGGTGCCGCGGTCGGTGATGCTTTTGACTGCGCCAGAGATGTCGGTGGTGCCGGTGACGATCCATATCCCCTTGGCGGAGGTGCCCGACGCGCTGACCACCGCTGCGCTAGAAGACACGCTGCGCATCACCCGAGCCGCCTTCCAGCGCGACTTTGCGGTGGCAGAGCCGCGCATCGCCGTTGCCGGCCTGAACCCGCACGCGGGCGAGGCCGGGCTGATAGGGTCCGAGGACCGCGACCTGATCGCCCCGGTCCTGGCACGTCTGCGCGACGAGGGCTGGCAGATCGCCGGGCCCCTGCCCGCCGACACTATGTTCCACCCAGCCGCGCGGGCCACCTATGACGTGGCGGTCATGATGTATCACGACCAGGCGCTCATACCGATTAAGACGCTGAACTTCGCCGAAGGGGTGAACGTGACGCTAGGGCTACCATTTGTGCGCACCTCCCCCGATCACGGCACCGCTTTTGGCATCGCCGGGCGAGGCATCGCGGACCCGTCGAGCCTTGTGGCCGCCCTGCGCACCGCCCAGAGCATGGCCACCAACCGCGCCGCCTTCGATGGATGACGGGCTGCCGCCCCTGCGTGAGGTCATCGCCACCCACGGCCTGCGGGCGCGCCGATCGCTAGGGCAAAATTTTCTGCTGGACCTGAACCTGACCGCCAAGATCGCCCGCCAGGCGGGGGACCTCAGCGGGTGCGATGTGCTGGAGATCGGGCCCGGACCCGGGGGGCTGACGCGCGGGCTTTTGGCCGAGGGCGCGCGTCGGGTGGTGGCGGTTGAACAGGACGCCCGGTGTATCCCAGCGCTGGGGGAGGTGGCCTGCGCCTATCCCGGGCGGCTCCAGGTGATTGAGGGTGATGCCCTGGCCATAGACCCGGCCGAACACCTGCGCCCGCCGGTCAAGGTGGTGGCAAACTTGCCCTACAACGTCGGCACAGAGCTTCTGACCCGCTGGCTTTCCGCGCCCTGGCCGCCCTTTTGGACCTCGCTCACGCTAATGTTCCAAAAGGAGGTGGCCCAGCGGATCACCGCTGCACCGGGGTCCAAGGCCTATGGACGATTGTCGGTGCTCACATCCTGGCGCAGTCACGCGGAAGTGGTTATGGAACTGCCGCCCCAGGCCTTCACGCCGCCGCCTAAGGTCACAAGCGCTGTTGTCCGCATTGCGGCGCTCCCGGCGCCGCGCTATCCGGCAGATGGCACGTGGCTGGCGCGCACCACAGCGGCGGCATTTGGGCAGCGGCGCAAAATGTTGCGCGCGGCACTGCGCACGGTCACCGCGGACCCGATCTCCGCGCTCGAAGCCGCAGGTATCCCCGAAACTGCCCGCGCGGAAGAAGTGGAACTGGAAAGGTTTTGCGCGCTCGCCCGGGCGATCGAGGCCCAGGCAAACGCCTAGGCAACGGCTGGGCGTTGCCCATCACGAAACGTCACTCACTGTGTCGTCCTAGGGCACTACCGGTTATTCGACAGCTTTGACCGGTTCCGAA
The DNA here is from genome assembly GCA_039026255.1 of Pseudomonadota bacterium. Classification (GTDB taxonomy): domain Bacteria; phylum Pseudomonadota; class Alphaproteobacteria; order Rhodobacterales; family Rhodobacteraceae; genus Amylibacter. The sequence goes on along the minus strand of JBCCMR010000002.1, from coordinate 1,882 downwards.
GGGGTGCCCGCGCCGTCATCTGCCGCAGCGTCTGGCTTGGCGTCCGATTTCGGCTTCCGCGACCGGGTAGAGGACTTGCGCGCCGCCGGCGGAGCGTCGGATTTGCTTTCGGGCGTATCAACCAGATTGCTATCGCCGGCCCCGTCCGCGGCGCCAAAAGCGTCACCACCCACATCCGGCTGATCGCCCGACCCCGCCGGGGCATTGCCCGGGTGACCCTGGTCCTTTTGACCCGGGTGCTCGGCGCTTTGGTTCTTGTCGTGGCGGGCTTTGTCGCTGCCCTGGTGGTTCTGCTGGCGCTGTTCTTGCTGTTCGCGCCGGGCATCAATTTCGCGCTGCGCGTCGCCCAACATGCGCACGTAGTGTTCGGCATGCTGCAAAAAGTTCTCAGTCGCTACGCGGTCCCCGCTGAGCTGGGCATCCCGGGCAAGGGTCTGGTATTTATCAATGATCTGCTGGGGCGTGCCACGGACCTTACCTTCAGGCCCTGAACTGTCGAAGACGCGATTGACCACGTTGCCGGGATTGGAGCGGTTGTTCCTGCTCTTGCTGCGCGAACGCTTGGAGGACGATCTCATGCTTATGTCGGCGCCTTTTTGTTTGGTTGTTGGCGGCAGCGCACTGCCGGGGTCCTGGTAACGACGAGGATGTGCAGGGATGAGAACCATGTTGGCTCCATCATCCTTGACAGTCCGTGTACACGTCCAAAAGCGTCAGGCCAAGCCCCAATCCCCCATTTTGTCGCGCCTTGTCTCCAAATTGCGAAAGCCACGCTTACCCTGTTTCGATGCACACCACCCGGTCACGACCATCGAGATCGGGTAAAACGGACACTGTGCCCAGGGGCGCCGCCATGGAAGTCACCGCCGCCGCCTGGGTTGGGCCGATCTCTAGCAGGATGCGGCCGCTGGGGGCCAGGTGGTCATGTGCCCTGGCCAGGATTGCCCGATAGCCGCCCAGCCCGTCGCCCCCGGGGGTCAAGGCCAAGGGGGGATCGTAACGCAGTTCAGGTGCCAAAGCGGCCATTTCATTGGCGGCAATATAAGGCGGGTTAGACACGATCAGGTCAAAACGCCCGGTCACCGCATCAAACCAATCGCCCTGGCGAAACTCGGCCTCAAGCCCCAGGGCCTGAGCGTTTGTCCGGGCCACGGCCAGCGCCGCCGCGCTGATATCGGTGCCAAAGCCCCGTGCCCCGCTCCATTCCGCCAAAAGAGTTAACAGGATCGCCCCGGACCCAGTGCCCAGGTCAAGCACGGTCTTCGCCGGGCGCGTTAGCGCGGCTTCGATCAGGCATTCGGTTTCCGGTCGCGGGTCAAGCACGGCGAGCCCCACCTCAAACCGCCTGCCCCAGAAAAGCCGGTAGCCCAGAATATGGCTGACCGGTTCCCGCGCCATCCGGCGGTCAAGGTACGCGCCAAAGCGTGCCGCTTCCGCCCCGGTCACCGGCCGATCCCGGTCCAGGAACAGCAGCCCCGGATCACACCCAAGGGCGTGAGCCAGAAGCGCGCGAGCATCCCGGGCAGCCCCGCCCGCAAGGTCCCGATCGTGGGCAAGCCGGTCTGCACCCGCCCGCAAAGCCGCCGCCACTGTCGCAGCTACAGTCCGCGTCACGGGTCCAGCTCGGCCAACCGTGTGGCCTGATCTTCCGCGATAAGTGCGTCGATAACTTCGTCCAAATCCCCCTGCATCACCTGGTCCAATTTATACAGCGTTAGGTTGATGCGGTGATCCGTCATGCGCCCCTGGGGAAAGTTATACGTGCGGATGCGTTCGGACCGGTCGCCGCTACCCACCTGGCCCTTACGCTCTGCAGCCCTGGCCGCGGCGGTCTCTTGGCGTTTGAGATCAAAGAGCCGCGTCCGTAGCACCTCCATAGCGA
>JBCCMR010000001.1:0-43953 GCA_039026255.1 Pseudomonadota bacterium | reverse complement strand
TTTCAGGTCGTCGTCGCTGTCGGGATCAAAGAGGAAAAGGCAATGATAGTTGCCGTCGCCTACGTGGCCGACGATCGGGGCGGGCCAGCCGTGGGCCTCCACATCGGCCACGGTGTCGGTAATGGCCTGCGCCAACTTTGAGATCGGCACGCAAACGTCCGTGGAGATGCCGATGGCGCCGGGTTTGGTGGCTTTCATGGCAAAATAGGCGGTGTGGCGGGCGTGCCAGAGTTTCGTGCGTTCTTCGGGTTTTGAGGTCCACTGGAAGCCGCCGCCGCCGTGGTCGGCAACAATTTCGGCCATGCGCGCGGCGTCTTCGGCCACGGACGTCTCAGAGCCGTGGAATTCCATAAAGAGGTGGGGTTTTTCGGCCATGGTCATCTGCGAATAGGCGTTGATGGCGCGGATGCTTGCGGCGTCCACGTACTCCATGCGCGCCGCCGGCAGGCCCATCTGCACTGCCTCAATGACCGCATCCACTGCCCCGCCGGTGCTGTCGAATTCGCAAACCGCGGCAGCCATGGCCTCGGGCGTGCCATAGAGCTTGAGTGTCAGTTCTGTGATAATGCCCAGCGTGCCCTCTGAGCCCACAAAAAGCCTCGTCAGGTCGTAGCCGCTGCTGGACTTTTTGGCCCGGCTTCCGGTGCGGATCACGCGCCCGTCGGCCAGCACCACCTCTAGCGCGAGCACATTGTCCTTCATGGTGCCATAGCGCACCGCCATGGTGCCGCTGGCGCGGGTGGCGGTCATGCCGCCGATGGTGGCGTTGGCGCCTGGGTCGATGGGAAAGAAAAGCCCCGTGGCGCGGAGTTCGGTATTCACCTCTTCGCGGGTGATGCCGGGCTGAACCACGCAGTAGAGGTCTTCGGGTGCCACCTCGACCATGGATTTCATGCGGCTTGTGTCTACGGTGATGCCGCCGCGCACCGCAAGGGCATGCCCTTCGAGCGAGGTGCCGACCCCCCAGGGCACTACGGGCACCCGGTGGCGCGCACAGACCTTCACGATCTCCGATACCTCCTGGGTGGTTTCCGGAAAGGCCACCGCGTCGGGGGGTGTGTAGGGGTGGTGTGCTTCGTCGCGGGCGTGCAGGTCTATCACAGAAGGCGAGGTGCTAAGCCTTTCTGACAAAATGGCTTTCAATTCCTGGATGGCTGCGGCAGTGTCGCCCATGATCGTTCTCCCTGTACTGCGGGGAGCCTAGCGCAGGTGACCTGCGGGGAAAACGTCAAAAGGGGTGCGGCGGGTGTCGAACTACCCGTTTCGGAAACAGAGAATATGGAGCCGCGAGGTGCTGTCGGCCTTTCGCCGGGACGGGCCAGGCACCCTGCAGTTTTGGGGCCTGGGGCTCGCCATTGGCGTAGCGGGCGGCTTTGCGACGGTGCTGTTTCGCATTGGTATCGCCGAACTCCAGCTTTTTCTTTATGGCGAAACAGATAAGCAGATGGCAAGCTTTGCCTCCACCTTGCCGTGGTTTTGGGTGCTTATGATCCCGATCTGTGGCGGACTAGCGGTGGGCTTTATCCTGCATCGTTTCACCAACGACGGGCGCCCGCGCGGGGTGGCCCATGTGATCGAAGCCGCCGCCCTGACCGAGGGCCGCGTCGAGGGCAAGGCCGGGCTTGCCTCCGCCCTTGGCAGTTTCATAACGCTGTCTACCGGTGGCTCTACCGGGCGCGAAGGGCCAGTGGTGCATCTGGCGGCCGTCATATCATCGAAGATCAGCCGAGTTTTGAGGGCCGACGGGGTGACGTCTCGGGACCTTTTGGGGTGCGCTGTGGCCAGTGCGGTCGCGGCGAGCTTTAACGCCCCCATCGCAGGCACAATTTTTGCGATGGAGGTGGTACTGCGCCATTACGCGGTGCACGCCTTCGGCCCGGTGGTTCTGGCGGCGGTGACGGGGGCGCTAATTTCGCGGCTCAACTTCGGCGACATCACCGAGTTTACGCTCGCTGCTCAAACGCTGGAGTTCTACGTGGAACTGCCGGCGTTTGTGCTTTTGGGGCTGGTCTGCGGGGTCGTGGCGGTGGTCATGATGCGCGCGATTTTTTGGACCGAAACGCTGGCGGATACGGTGTGCCTAAGCCTGCGGGTGCCGCCCTGGCTGCGCCCGGGGCTGGCGGGTGCTGCGCTGGGTGCCATCGCCATCGTCTTTCCCCACATCATCGGCGTGGGCTATGAGACGACCTCGAACGCATTGACCGGGTCGTTGACGTTTCAGGTGGCGATCCTTTTTGCGGCGGTGAAAGTGGCGGCGGTGGCGATCACCGTGGCCGGGCGCATGGGGGGCGGCGTCTTTTCGCCAGCGTTGATGATTGGTGCGCTGACGGGGCTGTCCTTTGGGCTGGTGGCCACATCGATCTTCCCCACCGTCTCGGGTGCCCAGACGCTTTACGCCCTGGCGGGCATGGGCGCGGTGGCCGCAGCGGTGCTGGGGGCGCCCATATCCACCTCGCTCATTGTCTTTGAGATGACGGGCGACTGGCAGACCGGGTTTGCCGTCATGGTCGCGGTCGCCGTGTCGACCTCGCTGGCGTCGAAATTTGTCGCGCGCAGCTTTTTCCTTGAACAGTTGGAGCGTCGCGACGTGCACCTAGCTGCTGGGCCCCAAGCCTACCTCTTGGCCACCATTCCCGTCAGCGATTTGATGCGCGCGCCCGACCATCCGCGGGCTGGGGACCCGGAGCGGTGCGAGACGCTTCTTTCCGAGGGGGTCTATGTCGGCCAGGCGGCCAGCCTTGAGGCGGCCCTACCGGTCTTTGACGGCGCCACGCATCCCTTCGTCCCGGTTACCCGCCCGAGCGACCAGGGCGAACTGGAAATCATCGGGTCGCTCTGGCAGGTGGACGCCTGGAGGGCCTATTCCCAGGCCATGGCCGAAACCAGCCGCGAACACCACGGATAGGGGATGGCGCGCCCGATTATCATCGACACCGACCCGGGCCAGGACGACGCCGTGGCGATCCTTTTGGCGCTCGCCTCGCCGGAGCTCGAGGTGCTGGGATTAACCTGTGTGGCAGGCAACGTGCCGTTGGCGCTGACCACACTAAACGCCCGCAAGGTAGTTGACCTGGCCCGGCGCCCGGTGCCGGTTTTTGCTGGCGCGGCGGGGCCCCTGGGGCGCACGCTAGTCACCGCCGAGCATGTTCACGGGCGCACAGGGCTTGATGGGCCAGACCTGCCGGATCCGGTCACGTCCCTTGACCCCCGCGACGGCATCGCTTGGATGATCGAGACCCTGCGCCAGACCGACGGGGTCACGCTCTGCCCGCTCGGCCCGCTCACCAACATTGCCATGGCACTGACCCGGGCGCCCGATATTGCCCCGCGCATCCACGAGGTCGTGCTCATGGGCGGCGGGTATTTTGAGCAGGGCAACATCACACCGAGCGCGGAATTCAACATCTACGTGGACCCGGTCGCCGCTGATATCGTGGTGCGCAGCGGTGTTCCGGTGACGTTTCTGCCGCTCGATGTCACCCACCGGGCGCTGACCACGCGCCCGCGGGTAGAAGCCTTCCGGGCGCTCGGGCCGGTGGGCCGCACGGTGGCCGAACTCACCGATTTCTTCGAACGGTTCGACAAGGAAAAATACGGCAGCGCGGGGGCGCCGCTCCATGACCCTTGCGTGATCGCCTATCTTTTGGCGCCTGAGATGTTCCAGGGGCGCCGGGTAGCCGTCACCATCGACACCCGCGACGGTCCGACGCTCGGCGCCACGCTGGTGGACTATTGGCGCGTGACCAAGGCCGCACCCAATGCCACCTGGGTGCGTGACCTGGACGCCGACGCGTTCTTTGCGCTTTTGACGGACCGGCTGGCCCGCCTGGAGCAGGGCGCCTAGTCGCCCCCGCCCGCGGCCACGGCGCGCGCCCAGGCCGGGCGTGCTTCGATCATGGCGCAGAACGCCGCCAGACGCGGGTAGGTACCTGCCATGCCGTAGCGCATGGCGATCTGCGCCGGGAAGGACAGCATCACATCCGCCGCCGAAAGCCGGTCCAGCACAAAATGCCCGCTGTCGCGCAGGCCTCGCTCCATATGGGCGAAGTGATTGGCCAGTTCCGCGTCGATCCGGGGGGCGAGCGGCGCGCCCGCCTCGCCGAGCTTACCGGTGTAGAGCCGCAAAAGAATTGGCGTCATGGCCGACCCTTCGGCAAAGTGCATCCATTCCAGGTGCGCGATTGCCGCGTCCGTGCCCGGGTCTGGCAGCATTTCCGGCGCCAGGCGGGCGCAGACATGTTCGACAATCGCCCCGCTTTCCGAAATCACCCGCCCGTCCATCTCGATCAGCGGCGACTTGCCCAGGCCGTGGAGCGCGCGCAAGCTGTCAGGGCCCAGGTTTGTCTTCGGGTCCCGCTCGTGGCGCACGACCTCGTAGGGCGCGCCAATCTCTTCGAGGAGCCACAGCACCCGCAGGGACCGCGACCGGTTCAGATGGTGTACCCGGATCATTCCATTCTCCTGTCCAGCATATCCATGTCCACTGTGCCAATCCCGGCGAGGCGGGCAAACCGCAAAAGTTCGGCGGCGAGCCGTCCGACCCGGGCTGCCGACCACCGCACGCCAGGTTCCGGCCAGAACCCGGTCAGGCGCATCCAACCCGCACCGCGGTCGGCTTTGACCTCTACGCGGCCCACAAAGCGGTCTGCTTCAAGAACCGGGTAGACGTAATAGCCCCAGCGGCGCTGGGCGGCGGGCACAAACATTTCGTTAACGTATTCGAAGCCAAAAAGCCGTGCCAGACGGGTCCGGTCCCGCACGGCCGGATCAAAGGGGTTGAGCACGCGCAGCCGCGTCGTGGGCGCCGGGCAAGCGGCGAGCCGCGCTTCGATGTCTTCCGGGCCCCAGGCGTCGCGCCAGGTGCCGTCGGCGCCTTCGACGCGCAGGGGCACGAGGCCGCGGGCCTCGGCAGCCCAGGCGCGGGCTTCGGTGGCGCTCATGGCACCCCAGAAACGCTGCAAATCACCGGTTGTGGCCATGGAGAGCCGGTCGAGCGCGCGGCGGTTAAGCCAGTCCTGGCAGGCGTCGTCGGGCAAATCGGCATCGCGCAGGGGCGCTGGCACCACCCGTTCGGTCAGGTTGTAGTATTTGACAAAGTTCTCGCGAAAGCAGGTCGAAAGCTCGCCTGCGTACCACATAGCGTCGAGCGCCTTTTTGTGGGGTGGGCGAGCCCACATTTCGCGCGGGCCTTCGATGCGGGTGTCAAAAGCGTGGGTGGACAGCGCCCCCTCGCGGGCAATACGACCCTTGATATCAGCGACCGCCCGGCGCCCTAGGCCGCTGGCGTACCAAGGGCTGGCGGCAACCTTGGCGCCCAAGCGCGCAAACTGGGTGCGCCAGTAGGGGTAAACCTCCATAGGAATGAGCGACGCGTCATGGGTGAAATGCTCAAAAAGCTGACGCCTGCTCAGCAGCGGCCAAAGCTGGCCTTCGCGGAAATTCTGATTGCGGGTCCAGACGATATGGTTGTGGGCGCGGGTGACGTTGCGGATCGTGTCGATCTGCAAAAACCCGATGCGGTCGATAATGGCGCCCACGTCGAGGGGCCCCGTAGGCGTGGGGGCAAGCCCCGTCGTCCAAAGCCAAAGCCGCCGCGCCGCGCGGTTTGGGATCTCAAGCGGTGCCATGGGCGGCCTCGATGGCTTGGCGCAGGTCCGGCGGTATGACCATCGCCGCCCGCGCAGTCAGGTCCATCAGCACAAGGGTGAACTGGGTCTCAAAGACATGCGCGTCTTCGTGGAAAAACCGGTGCATCACGCGCAGGGATTTGGTGCCCATATGCGCCAGGTGCGACCGCACGTCGATCCGGTCACCCACGCGTAGCTCCCGCAGGAAGCGGCTTTCGGCGCTGAGCACGACAAAAGCGATGCGCCGCCCGGCGGTGATGTCTTCTGGCGTCAGCGTCCAGAGCCCCTGCAGGTAAAAGCCCGCGTCCGAGCAGCCGTCGAAGTAGCGCGCCACGTTCATATGCCCCAGCGGATCGCAGTCCGAGGGTCGCACCTCAAAACTGTGCGTGGCGATCACCCGCGGCGTAGGCGCTGGAGGCGCAGCAGGCGCAGCAGGCGCGGCGCGCGTGGGCGATGGGTCGTCAGCCATGGAGGTTCGCCACTGTCTTCAGCCGGGTGAAGCCCAAAAGCGCCTCAAACCCCTTTTCGCGGCCATGGCCGCTTTTGCCGACGCCGCCGAATGGCAGTTCCACGCCCCCGCCTGCGCCGTAGTTGTTGACGAAGACCTGGCCTGCGTCGAGCGCCCGCGCCAAGCGACCCTGGCGGGCCCCGTCGCGGGTCCAGACGCTAGCCACCAGGCCGTAGTCGGTGCCGTTGGCGATGGCCACGGCTTCGTCTTCGCTGTCGAAGGGGATGATCACCTGCACGGGCCCGAAGATTTCGTCGCGCGCCAGGCGGTGGTCGGGTGTTACCCCGGCAAAGAGCGCGGGCGCCACGTAATGGCCGCCCCCGGGCGCGTCGTCCACAATTTGACCTTCGGCTAACCGGTCGAGGTCCCTACCGGCGGCCAGAAAATCCTCGACAATGGCCGCCTGGCGCCCGGACACCAGCGGCCCCAGGTTAAGGTCTGCCAGGGCCGGGCCCGCGCGCAGCGCCCGGTAGGCGGAGGCCATACGCTCCACCACGGCGTCATAGGCGCCTCGCTCTACCAGGATGCGTGATGAGGCCGAGCAGGTCTGCCCCGCATTTTGGATGCCCGCCCCCACTAAAAACGGCATCGCTGCGTCGAGGTCGGCATCGGCGAAAATCACCTGGGGGGATTTGCCGCCCAGTTCAAGCGTCACTGGCACCACATTGGCCCCGGCCGCCTGCTGCACAAGCGCACCGGTCGCCACCGATCCGGTAAAGCTTACATGGGCCACGCCCGGGTGGGATGAGAGCGCCGCGCCCGCCTCGACCCCGGTGCCAGGCACAGTGTTGAGCGCTCCCGCCGGTAGTCCCGCTTCCCGCGCGAGGTCGGTAAAGGCGAGCGCGGTCAGGCACGCCTCTTCAGCGGGTTTCAGGACGCAGGCGTTGCCCGCCGCCAGCGCCGCCCCGACGGAGCGCCCGATGATCTGCATCGGATAATTCCAGGGCACGATATGGCCGGTGACCCCGTGGGGTTCGCGCAGGGTGTAGACCGTGTAGCCGTCCAGGTAAGGGATGGTGGCCCCGTGTAGTTTGTCCGCCGCACCGCCGTAGAATTCGCAGTAGCGCGCCAGGGCGCGCGCGTCGGCCCGCGCCTGGGTCAGCGGCTTGCCCACGTCAAGTGCCTCCAGCCGAGCTAAGTCTTCGCAGCGGGCCTCCACCAACTGCCCCAATCGCATCAGCAAGCGGCCCCGCTCCGCGGCGGTGCTGCGGCCCCAGGGCCCCGCCATGGCACCCTTGGCCGCTGTCACCGCCAGGTCGATATCGGCGGCCCCGCCCCGGGCGATAGCCGCCAGCGCGGTCCCGTCCGACGGGTTCTCCAGCGGCAACGTGTCCGCCCCCGCGGGCGCAATCCAGGCGCCGGCGATGAAGCATTTATCGGTGGGGAACCAGGGGGCGGCGTCGGTCATGGGGCGCGGGTCTCCGAAAGGGTCTGCGGTGGGGTCGGGCTGTCGGTTCCCGCGCCATTGGGCAAGCGCGGGGCGGCGTCGATTAGGCTTTTCGTATAGGGGTGGCGCGGGGCGTCAAAGACCTGTTCTGTGGGGCCTTCTTCGACAATTCGGCCCGCATCCATCACCAGGACCCGGTCGGTGATCGACCGCACAACTGACAGGTCGTGGCTGATGAAGAGATAGCTCAGGCCGAAGCGCCCCCCCAGGTCCGCCAAAAGGTCAAGGATTTGCGCCCGGATGGATACGTCTAGCGCGCTGACCGCTTCGTCAAGCACGATCAGATCGGGGCGGATGATCAGCGCCCGGGCAATGGCGATGCGCTGGCGCTGCCCGCCTGAAAACTCGTGCGGGTATTTGGCGGCATCCTCGGGGGTAAGCCCCACCGCGATGAGCGCTTGGGCCACTTGGTCATCTGCGTCATCGGGCCAGCGGTCTAACAGGTGGAAGGGCTCTGCGACTAGGCGCCCAACCCGCCAGCGCGGGTTGAAGCTGCCGTAGGGGTCCTGGAAGACGACCTGCATGCGCCGCCGCACGGCGCGGTCCACCGCGCCACCCGCCCAGACCGGCACGCCGCTCAGGTGGATGTCGCCCGCCTCCACTGGCTCAAGTCCCAGTATCGCCCGGCTTAGCGTAGACTTGCCGCACCCCGATGCCCCGACCAGTCCCAGGCTCTCACCCCGGCGCAATGTCAGACTCACCCCGTGGAGCGCCCGAAAACGCCCGGGCCGCGACCAGAGCCGGGTCCGCGGTAGCACGTAGTCGCGCACCACGTCGCGGACCTCCAGAAGCGTCTCTTCCGCCCGGGTCTCACGGTCGGGGGTATGCCCGCTTGCCGCGAGAAGTTGGCGCGAATAGGGGTGGCGCATGGCCCGGAAAACCTGCCCCGTGGGGCCTGCCTCCACCACGCGGCCCGCGCGCATGATGTGGATTTCGTCGGCCATATCAGCAACGACAGCCAGGTCGTGGGTGATCATCAAAAGCCCCATACCGTCTTCCACCACCAGCCGTTTCAGAAGCGTGAGGATCCCTGCCTGGGTGGTCACGTCGAGCGCGGTTGTCGGCTCATCAGCAATGAGGAGCGCCGGGCGCAGGGCAATGGCCATGGCGATGCAGACCCGCTGGCGCTGGCCGCCAGACATTTCGTGGGGGTAACGGCCCAGCGGGAAGCGGTCGGCGGTCAGTTCCACCCGGTCGAGCGCGGCCCGCGCCCGGGCCATGGCCTCGGCCCGGGGGACGTTTTCGTGCACGAGGATCGCCTCGGCCACCTGGTCGCCGATGGTTTTGACCGGATTAAGCGCGGTCATCGGTTCTTGAAAGATCATCGAGACAGTGGCGCCGCGCAGGGCGCACATGGTCGGCTCATCGGCGGACAGAATGTCGTGGCCGTCCAGGGTGACAGTGCCTTGGGCCTGGGCGCCCGCTGGTAGAAGTTGGGTGATCGCGTAGGCGGTCATGGATTTGCCCGACCCGCTTTCGCCGATGACGCCCACGATCTGGCCACGCGCGACGGTCAGGGCCACGTCGTGGAGGATCGGTAGCGTCCCGATAGAAAGGTTGAGCCCGGACACCGACAAAAGTGTCATGAGCGGCCCCGCAGCCGCGGGTCAAGCGCGTCGCGTAGCCCGTCGCCCATCAGGTTTAGCCCGAGCACCGTCAGCACAATCGCCAGCCCTGGGAAAAGTGCCATGTGGGGGGCGATGGTGATCATGGTCTGGCTTTCGGCCAGCATACGTCCCCAGCTGGGGGTGGGCGGCTGGGCGCCAAGCCCCACGTAAGATAGCCCCGCCTCGGCCAGGATGCCGAGCGAAAACTGGATTGTGCCCTGGACGATCAAAAGGTTTGCCACATTAGGCAGGATGTGTTCCACGCTGATGCGCAGCGGGCCTTTACCCGCCACCCGCGCCGCCAGGATGTAGTCGCGCTGCCAAAGGCTCAGCGCGGCGCCCCGGGTCAGCCGGGCGAAAACGGGTACGTTGAAGATGCCGATGGCGATGATTGCGTTAAAGGCCGACGGGCCAAAGATCGCCGTGATCAGAATGGCGATGACGAGGGACGGGAAAGCGAAGACCAGATCGTTGCCGCGCATGGTGATTTCGTCGACCCATCCGCCCCGGCCCGATGCGGCAAGAAGGCCCAGCGGTACACCCACGGACATGCCGATGCCCACCGCCACGATGGCCACGGCGATAGAGGTGCGGGCGCCGACCATGATCATGCTCAGGATGTCGCGGCCGAAGTGGTCGGTGCCCAAAAGGTAGCCGGGGCTGAGCGGGCCTTTGAGGCGGTTGGCCACGTCAACGCCGGTGTAGTCGTAAGGCGTCCAGAGGAATGACAGGATTGCAAGGGCCACAAAGACCGCCGTGAGCGTGCCGCCCAGGATCAGGTTGCGCGCGCCGATCATGGGGCAGGGGCGGGATGTTGGCCCGCGGGGGTGGTGGCGGCCATCAGCGGGCGCTCCGCAACCGCGGGTCGACCACCGCATAGGCCAAATCGACCGCGAAATTGACCACGATGACAGCAAAGACGAGGAGCATGACCGTGCTTTCCACAACGATAAGATCGCGCTGGGAGATGGCCTGGAAAATCAGCCGCCCAAGACCTGGCAGGTAAAATACGTTCTCGATGATGATGCCGCCGGCGATCAGAAATGCAAATTGCAGGCCGATGATGGTCAGGACCGGGATCATGGCATTGCGCAGGGCGTGGCGCCAGAGAACCTGACGCCGGGTCAGCCCCTTGGCGCGCGCGGTGCGGATATAGTCTTCGTCGAGGGTCTCGAGCAGGGCGGAGCGCATCACCCGCGCCAGAATCGACGCCTGGGGCAGGGCCAGCGCGATGGCCGGCAGGGTCAGCGCATGGAGCGCGTGCAGCGGATTCTCCCACCCTGGAAAGCCGCCCGCTGAAAACCAGCGCAGGTTCACGGCAAAGATAAGCACCATGATCATAGCAAACCAGAAATTGGGGATGGCCACGCCAAGCTGCGTCATCCCCATAACCCCGATATCCGCTGCGGAGCCCCGCCGGGTCGCCGCCAGGATTCCCGCCGGAAAAGCGATGGCCGTCGATAGGATCAACGCGTAAATCGCAAGTGGCAAAGATATCCAAAGCCGGTCGCCAACCATGTCAGCCACCGGCGCCCGGTAGGTGTAGCTGGTGCCCAGGTCCCCCTGCATGAGCCCACTCACCCACGCGAGGTACCGCGTGAATGGCCCCTGATCGAGTCCCAGTTCTGCGCGCAGTGCGGCGACCGTGTCCGGCTGGGCGTTTATGCCCAGCATAAAGCTTGCCGGGTCCCCGGGCACGATCTCGACCGTCACAAAGATGACCACCGACGCCACCAGGAGCGAGAGGATAAGTGATTGCAGGCGAAGGACCGTGTAGCGCAGCATAGCTCGAGGTTAGCCCTGGCCCCCGGGGCCGTAAACCGCCACTTCCCGCCGCGCCCGGCGCTGGTCGGGGGATTTGAGTATTTGGCTAGAGGAGAGTCGTTGGGCCAAGGCGTCTGTGCCGCCTCCGGCCTGCCTTACGCACGGTAGGGCTTCCTATGTCGTGGCGGTAAGGTTTCGGTCGCGGAGGTGTTGCCCGACGCCCCGCGGGCCAGCGGGGCAACCGGACAAAGTGCATCGCTTGGTTTGCGGGACCGACCCGGCTCGGGTCGCTAGTTCGCCTTAGCCATTTTTTTCATTTCGGCTTTAGCGCGGATCGCTAGCATCATCTGCACCTTATCTTGCAGCTGTTTATCTCGGGCGAGCGCCTTTTTGGCCATCTTTTCGAAGTCCTCAGGCTTCTTTTCGGTGCCGGTGGCGCTTTCGATGGCGCCTTTCATCCCGGTTTTGAACGCCTCATCGCGGACTTTCTGCACCACGCTCTGGATGGCGTCATCGCCGCCCACTTTGACCCATTTGCTCACCATCTCGTGGGGGAAGTGCTTTACCAACTGGTTTTTGATCGCCTTTTTGTAGGTGGGCGAGAAATCGTCGATCATGGCGTCGTAGGCTTTGGCGGCCCATTTGTCGTCAAACTTCTGGAGGCTTTTGATCGGCAGGCAGCCAGTGAAGGCTCCCAGAAGCGCGTTAACTGAGCCGTCCATGATCGCCTTTTCGTCAGGCAGTTTGCCCTTCGCCAGCGATCCGCTGACGGTTTTGAACGTCTCTTCCACGGCATTTTTTAGCATCTCGCTGCCAATGGTCGAGGAGAAGATTTTGTTGACGTAAACGGTCATGAGGTAAAGCGGTACGCCAGAACTGGCAAAACGGCGCGCGATGGGTCCCACCGCTTTGGTGGCGACTTTAGTCAGGAATTTCGCGTCGATCTTGCCGCCAAGAAATTTCGCGCCACCCGCAATAGCCATGCCAGTGACAATTTTTTGGGCGCTTTTGGCGATGTCGACCTTGTCATTTGCGGCGTATTCGCCGATTTCGCCTGCCGTGACCTTTAGCCCCTCGCACCCGGCGGCGGCCAAGACTTCTGCTTTTTTAAGTGGCATGCCACGGGTGGTCACCAGATAAGCGGTCGCCAGCGTTTCGAGCACCGCAAATGAGCCTTCGCGCACAATTGTGGCGCCCACGACGCCTTGTTCGGCGCCTTCGACATACACCTTTTCGTAGGCCTTCCACTCTTTCGTGGCCTTGTTCAGGAGCGCCCGCGCCCGTTTTTGCTGTTCGTTGACTTTTTTCCAGTCGACCTTGGTACGCTTGACCAGGTTTTCGAGGTCTGTGGCCGCCGCCCGGGCATCCAGGGCGGCTTTGGCTTTGGGGATCTCGATACCTTTCCAACCGGACACTCCCATATGTGCCAGCGCATTTACAAACCCTGCGGACCCGTCGGCGCGTTTGTGCATCTGGGTGATCAGCCGGTCGATCTGGTCGGCGTCGATGTACATGTTGCGGGCGGTCCGCTCCATGTTGTAGCGGCAGTCCTTTTCCATGCGCAGGTATTCGTCGACGGTGATCATTTTTTCCTTGCCGTTCTCCTTAACCTTGTAGGCGGTGAACGACGTGATCTGGTCGTAGTAGGTGACAAACTTCGGGTAGCCCTTCACCCAGGCCGGGTCTTTGGCGTCGATCACCCCGCTGGGGTCCTTGGCCTTGCCCTTGTTTTTCTGAAAAAACTTAATCTCTTTGATAAGTTGCGGGCTGATTTTGCCCTTTATTTGGCGCGGATAGCCGTTTGCGATCAGCATCGCTTCCACCAGTTCCACATCGGCCGGTTTGTTGGTTGGTTTAGGCGTGGCTTTGGGATCGCCCACGGTTGCAGACAACTTTGGCGGCATCGGAGAACTCTTTCAATTAACCCATCTTTGAAGAAATCGTACGCGGTAGGAATACTGCCACGCAAGTGACAGGCGTCACTTTCACGAAGATTTCCCGGGGTTTATAGGCTGTCAACGTATGGCTCGCGTGGCGACATCGGGCAATGCCTGCGGCGATGTTGCAGTCCAGGTGTCAGGTGATGCGCGCCACGTATTCCCGCAGCGCGGTCTCGGCACTTTGTCCTTGGGCCCAGATTTCTGGTCCTAGGGCCAAGAAATCGCACACCGGGGCAAGCGTTTCCGCAGCGTCAAGGGTTATGCCCCCCTCAGCCACCACCGGCAACTCGATCATTTCGGACCACCAGGCGAAGGTTGCCAGGTCTACCGGGTCCTGGTGGCTTAGCCCGGTTGCAGTGACCGGACCGAAGGCCACATAATCTGCGCCAGCCTCGCCCGCTGAAAGCCCGGTATGGCGTGACCCGTCGCAGAAAGCCCCGACGATAGCCCCATCCTCAAGCGTTTTGCGCGCCGCGCGGATCGAGCGGGCGCCATCAGGTAGGTGCACCCCGTCGAGCCCGTGACTTTGGGCCAGACTCGCGGGGCCTTCGAGCACAAGCGCCACGTCGCGTCCATGGCAGGTGTCACGCAGCGCGTCCGCAGCCCGCGAAAGTGCATCGACGCTTTCGCCCGACCGCAGTCTTACGCAGGCTACCGGCAATGCATCAAGAAGCCGTGCAAGGTCTGTGTCAAAGGCGTTCAGGTCAAACACCCGGGGTGTGATCAGGTATATCTGCGGCTGGCTTTGATCGGGCATGCGCGCGGGTCCCAGCTTTTGCCGCCCGGGTCAAGGGTCAAGCGCTTGGTGTAGGCATTGGGCGCAGAACATTCTCCGGGGTGGCCGGATCTGGGTCACCGGAAGGACGGGGCCTCGGGGCTGGGGGTCGGGCGGCCTAAAGCGGCGGGCTTGCCGTTTCACGGTGGGTGTCCGGGGTGTCCTTGGACCTTGCGTCCGCTCCCGAAGGGCTCAGCATGGCGCTCAGCGCATCGGGGTCCCAGGTCTCACGCAGGCCGATTAACACCAGCCCCAGGGGCCCTCCCGGCGACACGGGGCTGGCCGTGGCGCGGGCGGCAGTGGCTTGCACCTCCCAACGGGCACCCTGAGCGTCAAGCACGAAGCCCTTGGCCCGCAAGAGCCCAAGCTTCGCCAGGCGCTGCGCAAGGTCCTGGGGGTCGATGGCGCCGACCATGGGCAGGCTAAGGGTAGCGTACCCAGCGGTGTCGTGGCGCGCAGCTGACCGATGTGCGTCCGGGTAGCGGCGTAAGATCAGGTCGGGTGGCACCGCCGCCTCTTTTGCCTGCACAACCGCGGCGCGGCCCGCAGACCGGGCAATAAGCGCAACCGACGGGGCCGGGTCCGCCAGGTCTATCTTGTTCAAGATCACAAGGTCTGCGTCCGCCAATTGCCGGGTGATGGTGTCCCCCATGTAGGGGTGCGCTGCGGCTGATATCAGGTTTTCGGTATCGGCGAGTATCACTACGCCGTCTGTTGACAGCCCCGGCATCAAGTCAACGCTTGCGGCAATCACCCCGGGCAGCGCCACCCCCGAGGCTTCGAGCACGATATGGTCGGGCGCCGGGTCACGGGCCAGAACCTGGCGCAGGGCGTCGGTCATGTCGGACCCGTAGGAGCAGCAAACGCAGCCCCCGGCGATTGCGATAGTGTCGCCGTCCTGGCTCTCAATCAGGTCTGCATCGATAGGCAGCGCGCCAAAATCGTTTACCAGCACCGCCAGGCGAAGACCCGCTGCGTTTCGCAGAAGGTGGTTCACAAGGGTTGTTTTGCCCGCGCCTAGGTAGCCGCCAACGACGGTCACAGGCGTCACCGGATGGTCTCCGGTCGCCGTCATAAGTCTGCCGCCGCGAAGACGCGTCCCCCCTGCACTGTGCCCCAGACACTGACGTGGCGCAGGTCAATCGGCTCAACCGCGCGCGGGTCCTCGTCGAGCACAGCAAAATCCGCCTTCTTGCCCGCTTCGATAGAGCCGATTTCTCCGTCGAGTTTCAGTGTGAACGCTGCCCCTAGGGTGATCGCCCAAAGCGCATCGGCCACCGAAATACGTTCGTGCCTGCCCTGGAGCCGCCCGCTGGCTGTGATCCTGTTGACGGCGCACCAGGCTGTGAAGAGCGGGCCCAGAGGCGTCACTGGGGCGTCCGAATGGATCGCCATCGGCACACCGTGGGTCAGCGCAGTCGCGCAGGCGTTCATGCGTTCGGCCCGCTCTGGTCCGACAGTCAACCGATAGTGTTCGTCCCCCCAGTAAAAATGGTGGTTGGCAAATAGGTTCACGCACATGCCCAGTCGCGCCATACGGCGAAACTGGGCGGTGTCGGCCAGTTGGCAGTGCTGCAGTGTGAAGCGGTGGTCAGTGGCGGCGCGGTCGCGCAGCACCTCGTCCAGCGTGTCAAGCACAAGTTCGGTGGCCTGATCACCGTTTGTGTGCGTGTGCACCTGCACGCCCGCGGCGAGCGCCCGATCAAAGAGTTCGCGCAGTTGCTCGGGTGCGATGTACCAAAGCCCGTTTTCGGCCCCATTAAAGTAGCCCGGCCAACGCAGGCGCGCTGAAAAACCCTGTATCGACCCGTCTGCCACGACTTTTACCCGCCCGAGGCGCAACCGGTCTGTGCTCTGCTTTTGCAGGGAAACGGCATGGGCGATCACCTCTTCGGGGGGGGAGCCCAAGGCAAACCGCAGCGGCACAACCCGCGCCGGATAGTTTTTGTGGCCAGTAACTTCTAGCATCATCGGCACGCTGTCTTCCCCCAAGCGCGCCGCTAGATCGGTGATCGTTGTGGTGCCCGTGCGCACGCAGAGCTTACCAAAATCCCAAAGCCCCGCCGCATCGCAGGCAAGTACGTCCCGGTCAAAGCCTACGTGGACGCCGACGGGCATATAGGCTTCGGGTCCGCGCAACTCTCCCGTGGGTAGCCCATCCCGCCCCAGCGGTATGCCTGGGTGGTTGATCCCAGGCTTTAAAAGGCCAGCAAGCTCGAGCGCCCGAGTGTTAACGTTCATGATATGGCCCGAGGCATGAAGCACCCCGATCGGCCGGATGGCCGACACCGCATCTAGTTGGCCGCGCGACACCTTCACGTTGTCGAGATAAATCGGGTCAAGCTGCCAGCCGGAAAGCGGGGTTTCGTCGTCCGGGAGGTCCGCCGAGGCCTCCGCGAGCCGTGCGAAGACCGCGTCGAGCGATTTCGCCCCCTCCCAGGTCCGCCCCGCGGGGTCCGTGCGGTCAAAGAAGCCGCAATAGACGTTGCGCCAAAGCGTACCTTCCATTGTGTGGGCGTGGCCTTCCACAAAGCCGGGCATCAGTACTTTGTCCGCAAAGCGGTCGTCCACCCGGTGATCCCCCCAAATGGCAAGTTCCCGAAGGCTACCGGCGCCCAGGATACGGCCGTCGCGCACCGCGACATGGCTGACCTCGGGGCGGGCGGGGTTCATCGTGATGACCGTTTTGGCGCTGTAGATCACAGTTTCCATGGCTGCCTGCCCCTGGGTCTTATTGGTTCATTGGATCGAAGTGTTGCCCAGCACCATGCGTGGGTATGCGCGCGCTGGCAAGCGCCGCACCGCTGGCGCGCTGTGCAAAGGGTCTTTGGCGGGGAGGGCTGCGCGCCCTAGCCGCCTGCTGTGCAGGGGGCGGACACCTCCGTGTGGGGCAGGCCCACATGGCGCAGATAAAGCAGTACCTGTTCCGCATGTTCGGCGATGTTGTATTTCACCCGGGTGCGGTAGCCCGCGAAGTGGAGCCCGATCAGATGGCCGCACGCGTTGATGATGGGCGAACCGGAGTTACCCGGCGCCGTGATCATTGTGTACTGTAGTGTCAGCGCTTTTTTAGATTTGTCCGGCACGATGTTGTTCAGCCGCCCTTCATCCACCAGCGCGGTTGGGATCTCGTAGCGTTCGGGCTTGCGCTGGGCAATCAGCGCCATGCTCAGTGCGTCGTAGCGGGCGTCTTGCACCGATGCGTCGCCAGGGTAGCCCGCGATGCCGATCCATTCGTCCACCTGAGCGCCGCGGCTAAGTGGGAGGTGCACCGGATTTTGATAGCCGTCGACCTGCAAAACCGCAGCGTCGATCTTTATGGGGGTGTCCCGCTCGGCGTTTGAGACAACCTGAGCGACGCGTACACCCATTCCTTCATTCATCACCAGCCAAGTCCCTTGGGCGCGGGCAAAGGCGTCGACCACATGGGCGTTGGTGAGCACATGGCTCGGCGTGATAAAGCTGCCGGACCCGACGTGGTGGGTTCGCACGCCGCGCGCCCCGTACTCCACGAAGTAGACCAAGACCGATGCCTGGCGAAGCTTGCGCAAGACAGCGGTTCGGCTTTGTGGGGGGGCCACCTCGGGGCGCGGGACCACCCGGGGCGTCGCCGGTTGGGGTGCGGCCTGGGGCGCCGTCCGCGGGCGCGTCAAAAGCGCGGTCGAGGCATCGGCCCGCGGCGCCCGAGGCGGTATGCGTAGTACGTCCGTGTTGGAGCGGGCCCGCGGCGGCAGGCGCAGGCCGGCCGAAGGGGCAGCAGATGTGGCTGCCTTATCGGCGCCGCCGGGGCCGGTTGCCACCGCTGCGGGGGCCCCTGGGGTCGGGTCGTTGGGGCGTGTCACGTCAATCTTGGTGACGGTGTCGGTCACCACGGCGTTTGGCAACCGAACCGGGGCGCCCGGACCGGGGGTTGTGGCGCCAGGGGCTATTGGGGCCAGGGTTTCGCCGCCGCCGCGGGCAAGCTCTTGGGCCCGAGCAGGATTTTGCGCCGCCCACGCCCGGGCGCGCACGCGGATTGCGACCACATCAAGGGTTGATCCCGGAGGACTGCGTTGGGCGCGGATGGCATCCGCTTCGGCCGAGGTGGGATAGAATGCCAAGACCCGGTCAAGAAGGATGCCGATGCGGTAGTCTTTTTCGCCCTGTGGTGCGGTTGACGGCGTAACACTGAGCGCCTGCGCTTGGTCCACAAGAACTCGGGGTGAGGCGCCTGCCGAACCTGGCCAGGCTGCCGCCAGACCGATGATCAATCCCCCAATCATAAGTTGCAAAATCATCGCAACCAGTGCTAGCCTTCCCACATTCGTAGGGCGATTTGACGTGTCAGGTTTACGCATGGACGAAGTCCGTCAAAGATATCAATCAATTAGGTGCCGCATCACAGCGCCTTCTCGGACTGTAGCGCTCCACCTGCAGTCGCGCAAGCTTGGCCCTGGAATGACAGCGAGCCCGAGCGCGCCGGTTAAGACATACTCAACACCCCTGGGTTCAAACGACCCGAACCCCAATTCACCAACTCTTTCGATCTGAAACTGGAGGTTGCCACGATGCTGCCGCTTCGCAAATCCTTACCCACCCTGGCCGTTGTGACTGGGCTTCTTTTCACCCCGGCGGAGCGAGTGCACGCCGACAGCGGAGACTTTATCGCCGGGATCGCCGCCGGAGTTATTGGCGCAGCCATCGTAGGCAATGCCAAGAAAAAGCGGAAAACCTATCGCAAGACCTACCGCAATCCGGCGGTGCGCGGGGACGCCAATATTCAGCGCGCGCTTAACGCATTCGGCTTTGATGCGGGGCGACCTGACGGGCTTTTTGGTAAGCGGACCCGCGCTGCGATACGCCGCTACCAGGGACGCCGCGGGGACGAGGTGTCGGGCTATCTGACCGCTACCCAGCGGGCGGAGCTGTTGCAGGCCTACGCGCGCCTGGGGGCCACAAATTCAGGCGACGTCTTCGGCACCGGCAACGGCGGCGGTCAGCCCGCACCGGGCGGTGTCGGCGGCACCACCGTGGCAGCCGTGGGAACGGGTGCGTCCATGGCGGGCTTTTTGGCTACGCTGGGGTCAAACCCCACGACAACGCCTGCGCCTACTGCGCCGGTGACTGCCACGGCGTTCAACAGCACCTCAGAGGCGGCCAGCCAACAGCCCGCGCCCGCGCCGGATACGCCTCTTGTGGCGCGGCTTTGCGATCACCCGGCGGTGGCGCAATCGTCTGAAATCGGCGCCCGCAACGGCGCCGAAAGTGCCACCAATGTCTTCGCACAGAGTTTCTGCACTGCGCGGTCCTATGCCCTGGCAGCCTCTGCCGATCTGGTCGGCCAAAGCCCAACATTTGACCCGGTGACCGCCCGGGAAGGCTGCGCGGCCTACGCCGATCAGCAGGCAGCGACAATGCAGCAGCTGATGGCGCTGCCCGCGGCTGCGGCGGCTGCGGATTTGTCGGCGCGCATGAA
This sequence comes from Pseudomonadota bacterium, assembly GCA_039026255.1. Taxonomy (GTDB): domain Bacteria; phylum Pseudomonadota; class Alphaproteobacteria; order Rhodobacterales; family Rhodobacteraceae; genus Amylibacter. The sequence continues at coordinate 24,830 of JBCCMR010000001.1, read as the reverse complement.
TACCGGCTCGCCCGAGCAAACCGCGGCCATCCGTAATAACTTTTCGGTGTGTCTTGGCTTGGCCCAAGCGGACGGGGATATGGAGCGCGCTTTGACCTATGCCACGCTTATGGTGGGGCTCGGGGAAGGCGCCTACGGGGAGCTTGTGGCCGAACAGCATGGGCTTGGCTTGGGCACAGCCCAGAACCCCGAGGCAGCGGTTGACTGGCTGAACTATACCGTTGGGGCGCTCGACGGGGATGCGCCCGCGCTTGTGGATGTGGCCGATTACGACCATGGGCCGCTTCTTTTGGCACTTGCGGAAACTGCGCCTGGCCTGACGCAGGACGCGGCGGGCTATCTGTCTGCCATCGACCAGGCGCCCGCACCCGGCGCGGTCGGCGGGCTTGGCACGATGGCTTTCCCCAACATTCTCGACAGCGGTGCGGCCCAAAAGCAAAAGGAGCGCGATGCCAAAACCGCCGCTATGGCGCCAGTGCTGACCGCGCCTTGGGCCACGATCTATGGCCAAGAAGCAGCCACGCTTTTGGCGACCTGCAAAGGCGGTGAAACCGCCCAGCATGAAATCGGATTGCGCACCTGTGCGGCGCTTGCCTGGGCCATGGGCGACCACGATTTCGCCGAGGCGATGGACAGCACCGTCACCCGCGCCGCCGCCCGCTAGCGGGGGTCTCAGGTACACGTTTTGGGGCTGGCTCTGCGGCGCTGGCCCCTTTTTATTTGGCGCCCGGTTTGTCTGGTCTGTCTGGGGCAGCGGATGCGGTGGCCGAGCTTTTGAGTATTTCGACAGAGAAGAAGGGGGACTTGTGGGGCCCGGGCATGGCGGTTGGTTGGGGGCAGGGGTGTTTGGTTTGGCGCGTGCCCGTTGGCCTTTGCCTTTTTGGCCTGTGCCTTTTGCCCCGTGCCCCCCTGGCGTAAGCGCGCAATTGGCCCTGGCCGGTCAGGCGCGCAGGTCGTCCAGGATGCGGTCGAGGAGCCGGTCCATGGCGGCAAGGTCCGCGCAGGGGACAAATTCGTCCGGCTGGTGGCCCGCCTCGGCCATGGAACCCGGGCCGCAGACCACCGTGGGTAGGCCCATCTGGGCAAAAAACCCCGCCTCCGTGCCGAAGGGGACGGTGATAGTCTTTTCCGCCGGCGCTGCGCCTGCGGCCCAGGCGCAGGCGCGGGTGACCACCGGGTGGTCGGCTGCGATGGCAAGGGCCGGGTAGGCCGCCCCGGGGGTAAGCGTGACCCGCGCGGCGGGGAAGCGCGCGCGGTAGCGGGTTTCGACCTGCTGCGCGGCCTGGGCGATCTGGTTAGCAATGGCGTGGGCGTCGTGGGCGGCCCTGGTGCGCAGTTCGAATGCCATCTCGGCCGTCTCAGGCACGAGGTTGAGCGCGTCGCCCGCCTGAAATGTACCCACGTGCACGGTGGGGTAGGCGATGGTCGTGTCGCCAGGCGTGGCCAGGTCATCCTGCAGGGCGCGCAGGGCACCCAAAAAATCGGCGCCCATGTGGAGTGCGCTGACGTAGCCCGGGGCCAGGGCAGAGTGGCCGGCCTGGCCCCGGAAGTCCGCGCGCCAAGCGCGTTTGCCCTTGTGGGCGGTGGCCACGGCAAGCGAGGTCGGCTCGCCCACTAGGGCGGCGCAAGCGCCGGCGACGCGGGGGGCAAGCCAGGGGGCCATGGCCGCCATGCCTTGGCAGCCAATTTCTTCATCATAGGTAAGCGCCAGCATTAGCGGGGCATTCAGCCCGCCACCGGGGCGGGGCGCGTCTTTTGCGCGAACGAAAGCCGCAATCATCGCCGCAAGCGCGCCTTTCATATCTGTTGTGCCGCGCCCGTAGAGCCTGTCCCCCTCCCGCGTCAGGCGAAAGGGCGGGCGTGTCCAGGTTTGGCTCGCTGCGGGGACCACGTCGCTGTGCGCTGAAAGCACCACGCCTCCTGGAAGCGCCGGGCCTAGGCGCGCGAAAAGCCCAGCGCGCTCGCCACAAGGTGCCGCAAAGCGCGCGACCTCTGCGCCGCAGGCGCGCAGCGTGGCCTCTACATAGTCGATAAGCCCCAGGTTCGGCCCATCAGTGAGCGTCTCAAAGGCCACAAGCCGCGCCAGGATGTCCCAGGTCGCGGCGGTTTCGGTCACAGGCCCGCGGCCACTTCCAGGATTGCGTCGCGCAAGATGGCGGCTATGTCGTCGATCATGGGCGTGTCCATGATCAGCGTGGGCGACAGGATCAGCACATTGCCCAGGGGGCGCGCAATCAACCCGCGGCGCTGGCAGGCCTGGGCAACCTTTAGTCCTACTTCGGCCTCGGGGGCGAAAGTCTCCTTTGTGGCTTTGTCGCGCACAAATTCGATCCCCATCATAAAGTGGCTGCCGCGCACCTCGCCCACGATATCAATGTCGGTGAGCTCGCGCAGGTTGGCCTCAAACCGGGCGCCGGTGGTGCGCACCCGTTCGGGGATGGCCTCGGCCTCCATCAGCGCGATGTTGGCCAGACCCGCGGCTGCCGCAGCCGGGTGGCCGGAATAGGTCATGCCATGCAGGAAAAGCCCGCCGGGGCCGGTGATCACCTCTTGGATATCGTCCGACACGATCGTTGCCGAAAGCGGCTGGTAGCCCGAGGTTAGACCTTTGGCGGTGGTGATAATGTCGGGGACCATTCCGAAGACGTCCTCGGAGGCGAAAAAGTGGCCCAGGCGACCGAAGGCGGTGACCACCTCGTCGGCCACGTATTTGATGTCGTAGTCTTGGCAGACCTCCCAGGCGCGGCGGTGGTAGCCCGAGGGGGCGGTGATGACACCGCCTGCGCCCTGGATGGGTTCGGCGATGAACGCGCAGATTTTATCCGGGCCGATGCGTTCGATCTGGGCGCGCATGTCGGCGATTAGGTGGTCGCGGAACTCCGCCTCGGTCATGGTGCCGCCTTCGCGCCAGTGGTGGACCGACGGCAGATGGTGGACAATTTCGGTCGCCCCGTGCCAACCCTCGGAATAAAGCGGCGTGGTCATGGCGATGGCCAGGTGGGTTGAGCCGTGGTAGGCGCCCATGCGCGAAAGCACGAGCTTTTTCTCCGGTTTGCCTTTGCGGATGTTATAGTGGTGCAGGATGCGGATCGCACTGTCGTTAGCCACGGAGCCTGAATTGCCAAAATAGACAGCGTTCAGGTGCCCGGGTGCCAGCTGGGCGATCTTCTCGGCGAGCGCTGCCGCTTTCGGGTGGGTGAAGTTGTAAAAGGTTGAGTAGTAGTCGAGCGTGCGTAGTTGGTCGGCGATGGCGGTGATGATCTCTTCGCGCCCATGGCCGATGTTCACGCACCAAAGCCCACCGATCCCGTCGATCATACGCGTGCCATCATTGTCGTAAACATAAGGCCCTTCTGCGCGGGAAATCACCGTGCGCGCGCCCTGTTGTTTAAGTGCGTTTAGGTCGGCGAAAGATTGGATGAGGTGGTCATCCTGGCGCAAGATCTGATCCGTGGTGAGCATGGGTGTCGGGCTCCGATGGGGTGAGTCGAGCGCCATGATACCGGCCTTCACGGCCCAGGGAAGCGCCGCGTTGGGCGCGCGCCTTGTTTGTGCGGTCCCAAGAACGCAGCACGCCTTGGAAATTTGAGTATTTTTGCAAAGAAGAAGATCGGTTTCTGCCGGCAGCACCGCCGTAGGCAGAGCCAGATCGCGATTGGTCCACTCAATTTGAAGAATAGAGATCGGGCTTCGCGCTGCCCCGCCAACATCGCGGGTTGTCTTCTGGTTCAGAAAGTCAGCTTCATGGCGGGCCGAGGTGGTTTAATGCAAGGTGTGTCAGGTACGCTCATGCGCCAGGATTGGCAAATTTTCTCGGTTTCTTGGCGGTATCACCGGTGCGGTCGCCCCTTAGGGGCCACCGCAATGGCCCCGCGGCGCCAGGTCTGTGGCCTTGCATGCCAGCTTAGGTCAGGTGATTGATTAATACCCGCACAACAGGCTTTTTGCCGACCTGGTCCTTAGTCACCCGATGCACTGCGCGCACCGTAGCACGCTCAATCGCTTCATCGTCGGCGCCCTTGGCTAGCATGGCGCCAAGCTCACCGGCAATCGCGGCCTCTATCGTGTCCTGAAGCGCCGCGTGGGCGTTTGCGTCCTCGGGCATGCCCAGGGCTTCGGCCCAAGGGTCGCCCACAAGCGCGCCATCTTCCACCATCAGCGCCACCACCACCGTGCCGCGCGTGGCCATCCGCACTCGGTCAAGCACCACCCCGTCAAAGGCTCCGATCAGGACGGACCCGTCAAGATATGTGCGCCCGGCCTCTATGGCATCCACCACCTTGGGTGCGTTTTGAGTTAGGTCCACCACCGTGCCGTTCGGAGCGACAAGGCTCTCCATTCCCGCGGCCCGCGCCAGGTCCGCATGGGCTCGCAGGTGCCGGTGTTCGCCGTGCATTGGCACAACGATCCGCGGCTTGAAAATCCCGTGCGCCCGTTCTAGGTCCGGACGGTTTGCATGCCCCGACACATGATATCGCCCGTCGCTGTCATCGATCACCCGCACGCCCATCTCCGACATCTGGTTGATGACGCGGCTTACGCCTACTTCATTGCCGGGGATGGTTTTCGACGAAAAGAGGAAAAGATCGCCCTCTTGCAGGCGAAAGCCTAGGTATTTTCCGTTGGCCAACTGCGCCGAGGCCGCGCGCCGCTCGCCTTGGCTGCCGGTGACGATCAACATCAGGTGGTCCCGGGGGATCTCATGGGCGTCTTCTAGGTCCACGACCGGGGGGAAGTCGTCGATGAGTCCGGCCCCACGGGCATAGCCCAGCATCCGCTGCATGGCGCGCCCCAGGACACAAACGCTGCGCCCGGCAGCTTGGGCCGCCTGGGCTAGGGTCTTTAGACGCGCAACGTTAGATGCAAACGTCGTGGCGACCACCAACCCGTTTGCGCCTTCGATTAGGGCGCCTATGTCCTCGGCAAGCCCCGCCTCGGACCGGCCCGGCGCCGGGGAAAAGACATTGGTCGAATCACAGATAAGCGCATGCACGCCCGGTTTTGCGACAGCGGCCCAGGCGCTGGCGTCAAAGGGTTCTCCTACTACGGGATCGGGGTCGAGCTTAAAGTCGCCGGTGTGCACCAGACGTCCGGCCGGCGTGTCGATTACAAGGCCAGACGCTTCCGGGATAGAGTGGGGCACAGGCAAAAAGCCGACCTGAAAGGGCCCCACATCGGTCATGTGCGGCATTGGGCCCAGCACCTCGACCTGATCCACATCCACGCCGTGCTCTCCCAGCTTGGCCCGCGCCACCGCGCCCGTAAACGCCCTGGTCAAGACCCGTGGCCCGCCCAGCCGGGCGTAAAGGTGACCAAGCGCGCCAATATGGTCCTCATGGGCATGGGTGATAAACACGCCGCGCAAGCGATCTGCCCGCTTCGCCAGCCAGGCCACGTCGGGCATGATCAGGTCCACCCCCGGAGTGCTGTCCATCGACGGAAACGTCACGCCCATGTCCACCAGTATGAACTCTTCAGCATCCGGTGCACCCCAGCCGTAGAGGTACATATTCATGCCGATTTCGCCAGCCCCGCCCAGGGCGGCAAAGATCAAGCGTTCGGTCATCGGGAAAGTGTCCTTGGTCGTGGTCTGCCCCCTTCACTTTTGGCTCGGGGTCTGAGGGTTATGGCCAGTGCGCGCCGGGGGTCAAGCCCTGGCGCCGCGTTATAGATCGATCTGGGTCCCCCGGGCCGCCGTCCGGGTCCTTCTGGACCATGCGCGGCCGAACGGTCACCAACCCGGTGCGATTATCCTGGGTTCCATAGATCGGCGCTGGGTTCGCCTCTTCCTCTTTGTCCAAACACTCAAAATCGGAAAGTCTGCTTCGCGCGGCACCGCTGACTGGGAAGCTTAGTCTGCGTCGCGGTTCAACCGGTCAATAAGCCAGAGCCCGTGCATTGTCAGGTCGCCATCCAGGTGGTCAAAAGCCCCTGTTCCGCGCTGGAATAGCCCCGACAATCCGCCGGTGCCGATCACCTGCATGGGGCGTCCAAACTCGGCTTTGATCTGGGCGCAGACCCCTTCGACCATACCGACGTAACCCCAAAAAACCCCGGCTTGCATGCACACTAGTGTGTTGGTGCCAATGACTTTTTCGGGCATTGTCACGTCGATGTGGGGCAGGGCGGCTGCGGCACGATGCAGCGCCTCAATGCTTAAGTTTACACCCGGTGCAATCACCCCGCCCACATAGGCCCCGTCGTGGTCCACCACGTCAAAGGTGGTGGCCGTGCCAAAATCCACCACAATCAGGTCGGGCCCATAGCGGTCATAGGCGCCCACGGCGTTCACGAGGCGGTCGGCGCCGACGATCGTGCCGGCATCCACCCGGGGCTCGGGCCCAAGGTTGCAGTCGGGTTTGCCCACCACGACAGGTCGCGTGCCGAAGTATTTATCGGCCAGAACCCGCAGGTTAAAGACCACGCGCGGCACCACTGAACTGACCACGATACGCTCGATAGGGACGTGCACGTTTTGGTAGGACATTAGGTTGCGCAGCCAGGCGTAATATTCGTCGGCGGTGCGCTGCACTTCGGTTGCGCAGCGCCATTCGGCGACAAATCTCTCCCCGTCATGGATGGCAAAGACTGAATTTGTGTTGCCTACGTCGATGGCCAGGAGCATGGCTTGCCCTCCCCGCTCTCAAAAGAAGACGTCGCCCGCGGCAATGGTGCGCGGGCCCGCATCTGTGTCTAGTACAAGGGCGCCTGTGGCGTCCACTGTGCGAAAAACGCCCGCGATTTCTTCATTGGGCAGGCGCGCCACCACCGGCTGACCTATGCGTGCGGCCCGGTCTAGCCAAGCGCGGCGCAAGGGATCAAAGCCTTGGTCGCGCAAAAGCCGATCCCAGCGGTAAAACGCAGGCGCCAGATAGTCGAGAAAATCGCCCGGGGCGACTTTGATGCCGCTCCCAGCTAGCGACCGGGGTCGGATGGCGCCGGGTTCCAGTTCTGCCACCGGAGGGGCTGCTGCCAGGTTTACGCCGATCCCCACAATCAGCGCGGGACCTGAGGGTTCAGCTAGCGTTTCCAATAAGATACCGGCGACTTTGCCGCCGTGCATTAGGACATCGTTGGGCCATTTCATCTGAAACCAGTCCTCTTCGCCGGTGACAGCGACTAACGCGTCCCGCAAGGCCAAGGACGCCACAAAGCTGCGCAGGGCCAGGCGGGAAGGTGGCTCCTCCGGGCGTAGGAGAAGTGAGGCTGAAAAGTTCCCCGGCGGTTGCGCCCAGGCGCGCCCGCGCCGTCCAGTGCCGGCGCTTTGGTCCAGGGCGTGTACCCAGGTGTCAACGCCCGCGACCGGAGCCCGGCGGCGCACTTCGGCCATGGTGCTGTCGACGGAGGGAAGCGTCACGCGGTCCACATCGCTTGGCCATGGGGGCGGCGCCGGGAAAAGCGGCGATACCGTCATTGCCAAAGTGCTTGGGCCGCGCGCGCGGCGCGCTCGACCGTGCCCCAAGTAGTGACAAGGCCCAAAAGCATCACCGCCGCGCCCCCCAAGAGCGCCGCATAGGATAGGGCGGGCATCGTGCTATCGGGCGGGTCGGCGTCGGTAGGGGTATAGAGGGCAAAGATGACCCGCAGCATACCTGCTGCAAAAGGCACGAGCACTGCAGCCCCAACGGCCGCCGCCCAGGGCCAAGCGGCACTAAGCGCGCCGAGTGTGAACCCTACCCCCACTACCCCCGCGAGCGGTGGCAAGCCCGCAAGATTTAGGATCAAAACGCTAAGCGCTGCTGCGCGCAGCGGGTCGGCTTGGCCAAAGCCGCGCAACTGGACCACGGCGGTCACTGGACGCCCGTCCTGTTCGAGCCCAGTCAAAAGCGCAAGGGCCGCAGTCAGCGTTATGGCTTGCATGGTTAGCACCAGAAGGGCCGCCTGCATCCCCGCGGCGGTCCCGGTCGCCAGCGCCGCAGCCATGCCAAGGACCGCCAGGCCCGTCCCAAAGACTGCCGCGTGGGCGATCAGCCGGCGCAGGTGCGGCTCCCCGGCGGCGGCAAACGCCGCCCAAAGCAGCGAGCCACCACCGATCAATACAAGAATGAGTGGGCCGTCCCCCTGGGCTGGGCCCTGGGTTTCGACGCCAAGCCTAGCCAAGGCTGCCAAGGCTGTGACCCTTGGGAGGGCGGCCAGGACAATCGCCAATGACCCGGGCGCCCCCGCCTGCATGTCCCCACACCAGATGTGGAAGGGCGCCGCCCCGGCAAAAACCGCCAGCCCCGCCATCAAAAGCACTAGCCCCACCGTCGCCGCCAGTCCGCCATCGGTCACGGCTAGAGTGGCGCGCAGGGCGGAGTAGCCGGTGGCGCCGGTGGCCGCCACCAAGATTGCAATGCCAAAGGCGATCAGCCCCAGACCGGCCATCAGTCCCAGGGTAAAACGCAGCGTCAACGCGGTTGCCCGCGGCGTGCGCCGCCCGAGGGTGGCCAGCCCGGTCAGCGCGGCCGCCAGGGATGCAACCGCCAGAAAAAGCGCCACGAGGTCCCCTGCTGAGACGGTCAACAACATCGCCAAAACGGCAAATCCCGCCAAGATCGGGAAAGGGTAGCGGTGCTGCCCGGTGCGGCGCAGGTGCGCTTGGGCCATGGGCAAAACGACCCCCGCGGTCCACAGGATCAGCACTTTGGTGTAGCGGGCGAAGGCGTCATCGACAAGCATACCGCCAAAGGCGCTTCGGTTGGCGGCAGGCAGGAACGCGATCCAGAGACCAAGCGCCCCCATGACGCCGGTTGTGGCGCCAATAATCGGGCCTGTGAGCGTGTCGCCGCGGGTCAGGACGGCGAAGGCAAAGGCCGCCAAAAGGAACACCGCCAGCACCGTTTCGGGTAGGGCGGTCGCCAGGTCTAGCGCCAGCACCGGTAGGCCCCGTTAATCCCCGGCGCCCGCAGTGGGCGCGGCGGTCGCGGTCGCGGCATCGGCAGTGTCGATGTGGATCGGCGCGGAAGTGTTGGTGGCCGTATCAGTTTCGGCCTGGGCTGCAGTTTCAAAGGTAGCCGCCAGGGCCTCGGTCGTGGGGCCCACAAGATCCAGCATCAGGCTAGGTGCGATACCCAACGCCAGCGTCAGCGCAATCAGCGGCACCACAAGGGTCAGTTCGCGCCGGTCAAGGTCTCGGATTGCTTTAAGCGCTTCGCGAATGAGGTCGCCGGCCACGACGCGCCGATAAAGCCTGATCCCGTAGGCCGCTGCGACTGCAAGGCCAAGCGCACCGAGGATCGCCACCCATGCCCCGGCGGGAAAGACGCCGGTGACCACAAGAACCACGCCCACAAAGCCGGCCGTGCCTGGCAAACCGATCGCGCCAAGGACAAAAATCATGAAGACGACGGCAAACACTGGCATGCGCACCACCAAGCCGCCAAAGTTTTCGATCTGGGTGCTGGCCACCCGGTCGCGTAGGGCACCCACCAGGATCAAAAGGCCCGCGGCAGCAATAGCGTGGGCCACAACCGCAAAAAGTGCGCCGTCAATCGCCTGTCGCGTGGCGCCTAGCACGCCCAGCGCGACAAAGCCCATCTGCGCCACGCCTGCGTAGGCCAAAAGCCTCATCAGGTCTTCTTGGACAAGTGCCATAAGCCCGCCAAAGAGGATTGCCGCCAGGGCCAGGGCAAAAAGGTAGGGCCCCCAAAGTTCCATTCCCGGCGCGCCAAGGGGCACCCAAAGCCTAAGAAGCCCGTAGGCGCCCAGTTTCACTGTCACCGCCGACAAAAGCACCGTGACCCCGGTGGGCGCCTGGGCCATGGCCTGGGGCAGCCAGACATGCGCAGGCCAAAGCGCAAGTTTGACCGCAAATGCGCCCAGTAACAGGGCCATCACTGCGGTATACTGGTCCCCAAGAAGCGCCAATGGACCGTTTTCGGCGGCGGCTGACAGGAGCGCGCCCATGTCAGTTGTGCCTGCCGCGGTCCAAAGGAGTGTCACAGCAGTCAAAAGCGCAGCCAGGCTGATCAAGGCAAGCAGCGCGTATTTGAAAGCTGCTGTCAGACGCTCCGCCCCGCCCCAAATGGCGATCAGCAGGAACACGGGGATCAGCACCGCCTCCGCGGCCACAAAAAAGAGCATCAAATCCAGCGCCAGGAAGGCCGCTAAAAGAAGCGTTTCAATTGCCAGGAGCAAAATCATAAACTCCTTCACGCGGGTGTTTACTGTCCAAGCGGCACCCACCACAAAGGGCATTAGCGCTGTGGTTAGCATAACAAAGACAAGGCTTACCCCGTCGACCCCCATGGCGTAGCTTAGATCGCTCACCCATGCGAACCGCTCCACCAGTTGGAAATCCGTGGTAGCTGGCTCAAACTGCGTCACAATCGCCACCGAGATCACAAAAGTGGCGCCGGTGGCCACAAGCGCCAAAATCTTGGCGTTTTGCTGGGCGGCGCCATCGTCGCCGCGCAAAAATATCGCCAGGATTAGGGCGGCAAGAAGCGGTAAGAAAGTCACGATGGACAAAAGGTTATCCATCAGCCGACGCTCCGCACCGCGAAAAAGATCACCAGAATTGCGGCGGCCGACAGGCTGACCATGGCGTAGTGAGCGACCCCGCCCGCGGGGGTATCGGGGTCCTGGGTCGGGCGGGCAAACCAGGGCAAGGCACCCCTGGCAAAAACACGCGCCAGCGTTGTGGTTCCAGCTTCGATGACCTGGCCATCAAGGCGGCGTGAAAGCCGCTCTCCCAGCCAAAGAAGCGGGGTAATGGTCACCCGCTCCACGAGGGCGTCAAGCCCCCAACCCTGGCGCAAGAAGTTGCCCAACCCCTGCGCCCCCTGAGGCCAGTCGGACCCGCGCGCAAAGATCGGCCATGCGAGCGCCAGGCCCCCGAGCGGGGCCAGCGTTGCCATTACGCTAAGACCCTGCGCGGGGCCCTGTCCCCCGGTGGAAAGGCCCATCAGGCCAGCCGCAAAGGCTCCGGCGACTGGGACCGCCACCGTTGCGGCCATCAGGATGCCCATAGGCACCGTGACCGTCGCGACGGCCTCTTGGGCCTGGTCGTGGGTCTTGCGTTCGCCGCGGGGGCGCCCGTGGAACGTCAGCAATATCAGCCGCCCTACAAATAGTCCGGTCAAAAGCCCGCTTATGCAAAGCGCCCAGAACGCCGCCTGCGCTAGGGTCTGTCCGTTGCCCAGCACAGGCACCCGGGCTGCGTCCTGGGCGGCGCTGGCAATGGCGCCCAGAGACGTAAATCCCCCAAACCCAAGCCCCGTGGCCGGGATACCCACACCCGCAAGCCCCAGCGCGCCGATAACCATGGCCGCGTAGGTGACAGGCATACGACTGCGTAGGCCGCCATAGCCGCGCATATCGCGGTCTCGTTGCATGGCGCGAATTACCGATCCGGCCCCCAGGTAAAGAAGCGTCAGCGTCACCGCCGCCGCCAGGGCCTGTGTTAATGCTGCGCCATAGGCGCCCAGGCCAAGCGCCACGAAGACCACGCCGCCCTGAGACACGCTAGCGAAGGCCAACACACGCTTTAGTTCGCGCTGGGCCAGGGCCGCGCCCGCTCCGAAAACGGTCGTGAGCCCGCCCGCCCCAACCATCAGCAGTCCGGCCAGGGGGGCGGCATTAAAGATCGGTGCTAGCCGCAGAACCAGGAACACTGCCACGAGGAGCCCGCCGAGGACAACGATGAGCGCCGCGCCCGGGGCCGGTGCATCCATGGACCTAGGTGCTGATATGTGGGCGAATATAAGCGCCGCTTTGAACGCCGCAGCCAGGGCTAAAAGCCCGCCAACGGCGCTTGCCGCGGTGATGTCGCGGCCCGCCACGGTCCAAATCTCAGCCCGAAGTGCGGCAATTGTGGTAGTGTCTAAGATGTCCGAAAAGACTGCGCTATCTGCCACCGCGAATAGCGCCGCCAGGGCCACTAACAGCGCTGAGTCGCCGACCCGTCCTGTCACAAAAGCGCGCATCGCTCCGCTGTTTGCAGATGGTTTGCGAAAGTAAAAGCCGGTCAAAAGAAAGCCCACAAAGGCCACCGCCTGCCAACCGAAAATCAGCTGGAGAAGGTTTTCGGCAGTGAAAAGCACGCCTAGGGCGAAGGCAAAGAGCGACAAAAAAGCGAAAAAGCGCGGGCGATATACCTCGCCGTCGGGGAAGTCTTCGTCGCGGGCCATAAAACCGATGGCGTATACTTGCAGCAGCGCGACGAGCGTCATTGTGACCAAAAGCATTGCTGCGGACAGTCCGTCGATCAAGATAGACCAGTCGGTGCTGAGCGATCCGGACTCGATCCAGCGACCTAGGGCCACAACCCGGGGTCCGTCGAAGGTCAGCACCGTCCAAAAGGCAAGCGCGGCGGCGCCGACGCTGCTGAGGGTGGCGATCCAGGTGGCGGCGGTGTCGCCGAAAAGCCGCCACCCCCATCCGCAGAGGATAGCGCCCAGAAGCGGCAACAGCAGAAGTGTGATTTCCATCGGGTGCCTTACCCTTTCGCCTTCGTGTCGCCGGGTGCGGTGTCCACCGTGCGCCCGCGCACAAAGCAGACCTCGACGGCAAGGGCAAGCCCCGCCAGCCCCAGCGAGCTCGCCAGGATCGCCGCGCCGGGAAAGAGCCCCCCTATGGCGAAGGCGCCAAGTGCTGCGGCTAGCGCCATCACATGGATTGATATAACAGCGGGCATCAGCGCCCCCGTGCCGCGGAAAAGCCCGAATGCCCCCAACGCAAAGAGGGCGGCCGCCAGGGTCAGCACATGGTCAGGCCCGATCATAGGAAGCGTGCTTTCATCAGCGGTCCTTTAAGGCTTTGCCCGGTCAACAGCTGGGGCGACCTGGCGCAATATAGGGCGCCGGACCGCTTCGGCATCCCCGGCATCGTTTTCCCCGCCCCGTGCCTTGCTCATTCGAGCCCCGCAAAAGGGGTCTTAGTGCCGCGCAAGTCGGGGTAGGCGACGGCGCAGGCGCATACCTCCTCACGCATGGCGCGCACGGTCAGGTCTTTGCCAAAGGTGCCCAGCTGCTGGGCCATCCAGTCGACGGTGAAAAATCCCGGCCCGGTGTCGGCCCAGGTAGCGAGGGCTGCGCGCGCGCGCAGGGTGCGATCCGGAATATAGCGGTTTGAAATACGTTCTTCTGCGGTCCGCACGCTGAGTGCTTGGCCGCTTTGGCAGTTGGCAAGCCAGACCTCTTTGAAAGTTCCTTCCTGGGCCCACCAGGCAACCCAGCCGACCATGCCGCTGCCATAGTCGCGGGTGCCGTCTTGGCCCCCGTGGCTAATGTGAGTGCGCCGGTTGCAGTCTGATAGGTTTTGGGGCTGGTTGCCTTCGGCGTGGACTGCTGCGACCAATAGGGTGGCACAAAAAACGGCGGCTGTCATCGCCCCTCGGAATAACCTTGGGGAAGTCCGCGGTCCGACGGCCTGCGAGGCGCGCGCGATCATCCCCCGGGCCGTCGTTTGTCGCGTTTGCGTACAGGCCCCCAAAGCGGGGCCGCCGGCGATGCCTTTGGTCCGTCCTCTGGCCGCCAAAGCGCAAAGGCCGCGATGGCGCAGATGACTAGGAAAAGCGCCCCTAAAGACAGTAAAAACACCGATTGCGTCGTGCTATGTCCCGCTAATGACGCCACGGATGCGCTCCTCTCACCCAGGGCGAAGCTAAGCACAACCATAAATCCCAAGCCGACCGTAAGGCCCAGGGCCAGTCCCGCGCCAGGTGGTTTTGGCGCGCCTTCGTCAAGCCTCGCTTCGGCCCAAACCACGCCCGCAGCCGCGATTCCACCGTGGACGGTCCCTAAGACCAGTGCCACGGCCCCCGCCCCGGCGACAAGACCCAAGACGCCAAGGGCAAGCCCCGCCGCTAACAGCCCTGCGGCCCGCCAGCCGGTGCTGTCAGAACATATGGCAAGTCCCGTCCCGCCCAAAAGCCCCGCCCCGGCAAGATAGAAGGTGATTGCCCACCCCATGACCAACACTCCGGTCCCGCTAGCCCACGCCTAGCCCTAGAAGCACCCGCGCCCGCGGTAGCCCCAGCGTTTCGACACCCAGTTGCGCCCGGCGCGCGCGAATTCTACCGTGATCTGGCAGGTGCGGGTGACGGTGCGCTCCGAATAGCCAACCGCGTAAATACGCCCAGCGCCGCCGTAGTAAAAGCTGGGCGGGGTTGACGGCAGCGTCATCGTCGTGGTGCGCGTCCAGCCCAGAAAACGCCGACCGCTTGTGTCATAGGTTTCGGTAGGCGTGCCCCAAAGCTGCACAAACGAGAAATCGGGCTGGCCCATACGGGCATCGACGCTAGCCTCAAAATCCTCTTGCGTGACGCAGGCACTTAAACCCACCCCGCAGATCAATCCCAAAGCGATTTTCTTGAATGAACGCGTCATCGCGCGCCTCCTTTCGACGCCATGATCCCCATGGCGATGGTCATTGCTTTGGGCACGCCAGTGACGGCGCCGATCCCGGCCATCTGCAATATGGTTTCGGAGATTTCGCGGTTCGACGCCCCCGCTGCGATGGCGGCGTTGATGGCTGTGGTAAGGATCGCGGTGTCTTCGGCACCCCGCGCGGTCAGGCCTGCCACGGTGGTGAGCGCCCGCGCTTTAGGGTCAAGCCCCTGGCCCACCATATGCTCCAGTGCTTCTTTCATCTGCGCTGGAACCATATCTTCGGCCAGTTCGACGTTTTTGACCATCATCTCGCGCCAGGGGTCCATCAAACGGGTGTCCATTCCCATCTTTTCGGCCATGTCCTGGCTCTGACGCATCATGCCGTCGAAGAATTTGGCGAGTTCGCTCATGGGGGTCTTTCCTTGGGGGTCTTACGGGCGAGCGCATTTAATGCGGACTGCCCAGTGGGTCCAGTCAATGGAACTGCGCCGCTGACCGCAAGTAACATTTTCGCTGTGCCTGCCACAGTTACGCCTAGGGCAACGTGGACATACCGGGTCAGACGGTGGGGATGCCGTCGGCCTCGCACCCGGCGACCGTGGCGCGGGCAGCGATCACGGACGTCGATCCCGGGTCCGCGCGCCAGAGCGTGTAGACCCCGGCCCCAGTCCAGGTGTCCCCCGAGCGGGTAACCTGGTTCGTAACCCGACTGGCAAAGCGCACCCCACGGATCAGCGCATAGCGAGCAGCGGCGCAGTCCCCGAACCGCAGCACCACCGCCTCTGACAGCGCGTTTTCCACGGTGACGTCGATGGCAACAAGATCGCCTTCCAACAGACGGGTTCGGATCGTGCCGTAGCGCGGAGGTGCGACCGCTGGGGCATCATCGGCGTCCGTTTGTAAAACTGGGTACGTCGTGGGGTCGCTGGCCCTGTCCCGGGCGGGGTCCTCAGGGGTGCAGGCTGAAATGAAAATGGCGCAGGCGGCCGCCTGCGCGCCCGCAAATGCGTATCCGGCGGCGCGTCCCATCGTATTTGGCCTAAACCGGATGGGTGCGCGGCTCAAGCGACAAGGGCTCGTGGGTGCCGGGCGCAGCAGGTCAGTTTTCGTACAAAAGTGAACCGATGGCGCTGGCCTTGGCGATTTCTTCGCGGCCCACGCGGCACATGGTGTCAGGGTTATCCGGGCTTGCCCCCCGCGCCGCAAGCCAGGCACGCCCGCGCGCTTTCATGCGATTCTTTTCGTCGCGATTATCTACATAAGCTTCGATTTCGTCTTTGGAATAGCCCTCGGACAGGGCCTGGCGGTGGATCGCGCGCAGGGTCGACACCCCCTTGACCAGTCGCCCAGAGATCGAGCCGCAGGTCTTGCGGATCTCGTTGGCGAGCCCGACCACCAGGAGCTGGTCGTTGATTGCCGTGTTGTCGCGCAGCGGGGTTTTGGCGCTCAGCGGCCCGCTGGATAGGGCTAGCGCGGCGAGTGTGATCGCAACGGGGATCAAGCGAGTTGGGCGCATGGGTTCCAGGGCCTTTTGTGTGCGGTGTCCTCAATGCCCCAACATGCGAAGCGTGGAAGGGTTATGCAATAACCAGCGGGTTGCCGCGGGTGGGCAGGGCAAAAATACGCGCGCGGGGTGGGGTAGCGTCGGCGAATTCTCGCCCAGATAGTCCGGGCAGTGCCGTTTTCTACCCCCGGGGCTCAGGCATGGCGGGCCTAGCGCAGGGCGCGCAGCATCTGCGGCAGTTTCCAAAGCACAAGCCCGGAGGCGATCAGCACCGGCAGCACACCTTGGGCCATGGCCCCAAAGACTGCCGGTACACCCTTGAGCGGGCTATAGATCAGCGCTGCTACCACAGCCCCGGCGGCCAGATGCAGATAACGGAGCGCGACGCGCAGGCGGTGGCTTGACAGGGGCAAGGTCCTACGGGCGTCCTGGGCAGTGTCAATATAACGGATGGGCGGTAATATGGACGATGTCGATATATGCGCTGGAACCAGTGACCCGCCGCGCAGCACAAGGCCCTACCACCACGGCGACCTACGGGCCGATCTGGTGGCGCGGGCCTTAGATATTTTGCGCGATACCCCGCCCGAGGCGCTTTCGCTGCGTGCCCTGGCCTGGGCCGCAGGTGTCAGCCACAACGCTCCCTACATGCACTTTAAGGATAAAGACGCGCTCCTGCGTGCGGTCGCGGACGAAGGGTTCGCCCGCATGGGGCCGGCAATTGTGGCGGCGCTGGATCGGGCCGGGGATAACTGGCGCGCTCGGCTCACGGGTGGATGCTTGGCCTACTGTCACTTCGCGCGTGATCATGCGTCGTGGGTGCGCGTGATGTTGCGCCCCAGGAACGACGCCGACGAAACCGCGGGCGCCGCAACCATTGCGCTTTTATCCCGGGAACTGGCCCAGGGCATTGATGCCGGGCACTTGGCCGTGGACGACCCCGATGATACCGCGCTGATGATTTGGTCGCTGCTTCATGGCTGTTGCGACGTGGTCAGCACCATGGAGGGCGGGCCGCTGCCTGATCCCGGAATTGCCTTTGAGACGCGCATCATCGGCTTTTTGGACCGCATCTTCACCGGATTAGTAGTTCGCGATGGCCCATAGAACGACGCGACCAACAAGAGTTTGACGCCGTAGCTGTCCCGGTGCAGGTTTGGGCTATAACACGTTAACCAATAACTAACCGGGGAGACCTCCATGAGACGTTTTTTCACGGGCATGGCCCGAACCGCCGCGCTAGGGCTTGCGCTCACAGCGACGGTTGCCACGGGAAGTTGGGCCGAAGAGCCCACCCGCGGCGGCACGCTGATTTCGGTTCTGGGCACCAACGTGCGCAACCTGAACCCGGCGGTGCAGTCAGGCATCGTCACGGGCTATCCCGGCGCCCAGCTTTTTGCCGCGCCGCTGCGCTATGACGATAACTGGGAGCCGCAGCCCTATCTGGCCGAAAGCTGGGAAGTGGCCGAAGACGGGCTTAGCGTGACGCTGAACTTGCGCAAGAACGCCACCTTCCATGACGGGGCGCCGATCACGTCCGAGGACGTGGCCTTTTCGGTCGACGTCATCAAGGCACATCACCCGTTTAAATCCATGTTTGCCCCTGTCGCATCAGTAGAAACGCCTGACGAGCACACCGCGATTCTGCGGCTGAGCCAGCCACATCCGGGACTTTTGTTAGCTATGTCTGGCCAGTTGATGGCGATTATCCCAAAACACATCTACGGTGACGGCCAGGACCCTAAGACACACCCGCGCAACACCACCGACGTAGTAGGTTCGGGCCCGTTCAAGCTCAAAGAGTTCAAGAACGGCGAATACGTCATCATGGAGCGCTACGACGGCTTCTTCCTAGAGGGTCGGCCCTATCTGGACGAAATTGTGCTCCGCATTATCACCGATCCAGCGGCCCGCGCCATTGCCTATGAAAACGGCGAGGTGCAAATGGGCGCATTCGAATCGATCCCGCGCATCATCAACCGGCTCAAGAAGAACGAAAAGCTGACCGTCACGCCAGAAGGCTATGGCGCGATCGGGCCACTTGATTGGCTCGCGATCAATACCCAGCGCGGGCCTCTCCAGGATAAGCGCGTGCGCCAGGCGATTGCCCACGCGGTCGACAAGAACTTTATCCACAAGGCGCTGATGCTGGGCGCCGCCGCGGACGCCAAAACGGGCATTCACCCGGATAGCCCCTTCTACAACGCCGATGTGCCGGATTACCCGCTCGATCTCGACAAGGCGAACGCGCTCCTTGATGAAGCGGGCTTTCCTATGGAAGACGGCAAGCGTTTCGATCTGACCATCGATTTTGGCTGGCCGGGCGTGAAGCCCCAGGTTGAATACGTCAAGGCGGCGCTCAAGAAGGTGGGGATCGAGGTTGAGGTACGCGCCAGCGCCGACTTCCCGACATGGGCCAAGCGTATGGGCGAGATGGACTTCGACCTCAGCTGGGACACCGTCTTTAACTGGGGCGACCCGGTGATCGGCGTGCACCGCACCTACCTGTCGTCGAACATCGGCAAGGGCGTGTGGTCGAACACCCAGGGCTACGCCAATACCCGCGTGGACGACCTCTTGGCGATGGCCGCAAAAGAAGGGGATCCGGAAAAGCGCAAAGCGCTTTATAAAGAGTTCCAGGAGATCATCGCCGACGAGGTGCCGATCTATTTCACCAACGCGTTGCCCTACCACACGGTCTACAACGAAAAGGTCGGCAACGCGCCCCTGGGCATCTGGGCCACATCTAGCCCGCTTGACCTGGTTTACCTCAAAGAGTGACCGACACCCCGGGCCGCGGCCGCGCCGCTGCGGCCCCGGTCGGGGTTCCCGCGGGGAACGGGCCCTAAAAGGCCCGCCGGAAACGAGAAAACCGCTGCGGCGGAACCCCGCCGTGGCGCGCCTCAGCCCGAATATGACGCCCCGGCGGAGCCATTCCCCGCGGCGACCCGTCCGGAAGGAACACCACTTTGGTCTTTCTGCAAAATCTCGCGGTGCGACTTGTTTATGCGGCTCTGCTTTTGATGGCGGTGCTGGTGTTGAACTTCACCATGATGCACCTGGCCCCAGGCGACGTGGCCGACACCATTGCCCAGGCCTCGGGCGGCGCGGACCCCGAGGTGCTGGAACAAATTCGCCAGGATTACGGGCTCGATCAGCCGTTTCTGGCGCAGCTTGGCCGTTACATCGGCAACGTGCTCCAATTCGACCTGGGCTATTCATTCTTCTACAACACCCCGGTCACTGACCTGATCCTGCAACGCCTTCCGGCGACGCTTCTGCTGGTCTTTTCGGCGCAGATCCTAGCGCTCTTGATCGGCGTGGTGCTCGGGGTGATCTCGGCCAAGCGCCCGAACGGTGCGGCGAGCTATGTGGTCACCTTCATCGCGCTCTTCGGCTATTCCGCGCCGGTTTTCTGGACGGGCATCCTGCTTTTGATCGCGTTTTCGCTCAAGATCCCGATCCTGCCCGTGGCGGGCATGCGCGACGTGACCGTGGACGGCAATTTCTTTGTCGAAACCGCCGACATCCTGCGCCACCTGCTGTTGCCGATGATCACGCTCGCCAGCGTGTTTCTGGCGCTCTATTCGCGGCTGACCCGGGCGACGATGCTCGAACAACTGCGCACCGATTATGTGCGGACGGCTTACGCCAAAGGCATGCCCGAAAATATTGTGGTCTACCGACACGCGCTCAAAAACGCGCTTTCGCCGGTGATCACCCTGGCAGGGCTTCAGTTCTCGGCGGTCATTTCGGGCGCCGTTCTAGTGGAGGCGGTGTTCAGTTGGCCCGGCCTCGGCACCCTGGCCTTTCAGTCGATCATTGCCCGAGACACGCCGACAATCCTGGGCATCCTCTTTTTCAGCGCGCTGGTGGTGGTGGTGGGAAACATCCTGACCGACACCGCCCTGCGCGCCGTGGACCCGCGTGTGGGCGGCAAAGGATAAGCGATGAGCGATCTGCAACTCGACACTCAAAGCCGCGCGCTGTCCCCGTTAGCTGAAAGCTTTGCGCGGTTTCGCGGCAACCATGCGGCTATGGCGGCCCTTGTGGTGCTGACGCTGATCGTGCTGGCGGCGATCTTCGGCCCGTTCCTCTACGGCGGCGACCCCTTCGAGATGGTTTGGGCGCCGTTTTCGCCGCCGGGGGCAGATGGTTTTCTTCTGGGCACGGACTACTTGGGCCGCGATCTAATGAGCCAGATCCTAAGCGGCGCGCGTGTTTCCATCGTGATCGGGCTGTCGGCGGCCTTTGTGAGCATCGTTATCGGCGTGACCGTAGGCGCCCTGGCCGGGTTTTACCTGGGCTGGGTGGAAGAGGTTCTCATGCGGATCACGGAATTCTTCCAGGTCCTGCCGACGCTCCTTTTTTCGATGGTCATTGTTGCGCTTTTCGGGGCGTCGCTGCCAATGATCACCTTCGCTATCGGGGTGGTGAGTTGGACAGCCGTGGCACGTATCACCCGGGCCGAGTTTATGCGCATCCGGGAGCTGGATTTTGTGATGGCTAGCCGCGCCTCGGGCACGCGGCCCGGGCGCATCATGCTGCGGGTGATGCTGCCCAATGCGCTGCCGCCGATCATCGTGCAGGCGGCGCTGATGGTGGGGTCGGCGATCCTGTTTGAGGCGGGGCTTAGCTTTCTGGGGCTCACCGATCCCAATGTCGTGAGTTGGGGTCAGATCATCGGGTCGAACCGCCAGTACATCCTCGACGCCAGCTTCACGGTCACGATCCCCGGGCTTTGTATTTTTGTGACGGTGCTGTGCATCTCTCTGGTGGGCGACGGGCTCAACGATGCGCTGAACCCCAAACTCAAGGCGCGCTAGGCGGTGATGCGCGGACGGCCGGTAGCGGTGACGGTGATCGTTGCCTCTACAAAGGTGGTTTTGCCGTCGACCGTGGCCTCGCGCAGGTCTTCTTCCGCGCTTAGCCGGATACCTTCGGCGCCCGCGTCCCGGGCGGCACCTTCGGCGGCGGTATCGAGATGGGCGCGGAGCGCGGCAAAGGCCGCGTCCCGGTCGCGATGGTCGGCGGGGCCGTCGGGCAAGTGCACGCGGTAGCGGTTTTGCCCGGCGGCGGTGATCTGCCCGGTGCGCCGCATGGTGATTTGCCCCACCACCGCGCCGATGGCATTAGCCACGCCTGCGTGGGCAGGGAGCACCATCTCAGTGCCCAGCATCTGGCCCACCGCCCGGTAGTAGCTGCCCGCCGAGGCGCCAAGCCCAATAACCGGCAACGCCAGGCCCGCATCAAGCCGCGTAAGCCCCCGGTGCCGCGCGTGCCCGGCCAGCGTCAACGGATGGCGGGCGAGCGCCGGGTCCATGCGGTCCTCCGCAAATGCGCACTCCATCAGCGCCTGGGCAGTCTGGCGGGTCAGTTGGTCGATGATGCGCTGCGCCATGGTGCGCGGATCGGGAGCCAGCAATTCCCCCGCGCCATTGCGGCGCCGCGCCAATAGCGCGAGGCCCTTGCGCGCGGCGACGCCGTTCCAAGCGTCCAAAAGCGCGAGTTCGTGGGCCGCGTCCGACGGTGTCAGCGCCGCCACCATCAAAAGCCCGCGCGCCCTAAGCCGGTCGAGCGCGGCCAGTTCCATGCGGTTCTTCAGAAGCTTGCCCATTTCCCAGGCTGTGTCGCCCACCCGCTCCAAAAGCCGCGCGTCCCGGTCGGGCAGGCCGTGGGCGGCGTGACCCGCGTGGCGGGCCGGCAGCACAAAGCGCCCGTCGTGGTCGCCCAGGCGCTCTGCCCCTTCCTGGCGTTCTAGCGCGCTTAGCACCACTTCCCCGTGTTGGAGCGCGGCAAGCGACAGCGGCACTACGCGCCGGGGGCCAAGCGTCAGCCCCCCCGCAAGCCCGCTTTCCAGCACATGGACTTCGCTATCCCCGCCGAGACCTGTGGTGCGCATGGCAACTGCTTCGACCATGGTGCGAAACCCGCCTACCTGGGCGCCGTCGGGGTCGATGGTGGGCCGACCGTCCGCCAAAACCGCCACGTCGGTGGTTGTGCCGCCGATGTCAGACACAATCGCCCGATCCGCCCCGGTCAGCCAGCGCGCGCCGACCAGGCTTGCTGCGGGGCCCGAGAGGATCGTCTCAATGGGCTTTTCGCGCGCTACCGCCGAGGAGATAAGAGCCCCATCCCCGCGCGTCACCATCATCGGCGCGCGAATTCCCAGGGCGCGGAAATAGCGTTCGGCGGCGCCGATCAGGCTGTCGATCATGCCGATCAGCCGCGCGTTCAAGACCGCGGTCATAGCCCGCTTGGGACCGCCGAGTTTGGCGCTGAGCTCGTGGGAACAGGTCACCGGCGCACCGGTTTCGACGCGAATGATATCGCGGGCTGCAACCTCGTGGGCAGGGTTGCGGGTGGCAAATTGTGCCGCCACCGCAAAGCCCGACACCGGGCCCAGACGCTCGAGCGCCGCGCGAAGGGCATCCCCGTCGAAGGCAGCTGCTTCGCCGCCGGAATGGGTATGCCCCCCGGAAAGCACCACCACCGGGTCGCTGCCCAGGGCATCTTGAAGACCCTGGCGCGCCACATCACCTTCAGAGAAGCCGATGAAAACAAGCGCCACCCGTGCGCCTTGGCCTTCCACCAGCGCATTGGTCGCAAGCGTCGTCGATAACGAACAAAGCCCCACATCGCCGGGGTTGATCGCCGCCGCGGCCAGCACCGCCTCCACCGCGCCACCAATCCCAACCGCTAAATCGTGGCGGGTAGTCAGCGATTTGGCGGATGCCAGGACCTTGTCCCCATCGATAAGCGCCGCGTCCGTGTACGTGCCGCCGGTGTCTACGCCCAAAAGTATACTCACGCCCGTAAACCTAACCCAGATTGCCTCTGCGCGCCGCAACCCGCGGGGGGCCGCAACGCTTTTCGGTTACGCTGCGCCTGGCGGGCCGTCACGCCTGAAAACGACACCCCCGGGACGCCACGTTCCACTTTGCATCCGCCGCCGGGCACGGCATCGTCACACTGACACGCCGCTGGTTGAGGGAGACCCCTATGGAACGCATTGAGATCACCGTTGAAAACCACGTGGCTGAGGTGGTTCTTAATCGGCCTGAAAAGAAAAACGCGCTCGATCCGTTGTTTTTTGAGGAATTGCCCCAGGCTGCGGAAAGCCTCGCCGGGCGCGCAGACGTGCGTGCGGTGGTGATCCGTGGCGCGGGCGGCGTCTTTTGCGCAGGCATCGACACGTCAAGCCTAATGGGCATGGCCCAGCGGCTTGACGACACCCGTGCGATCCTGCGCGGCACCCCGCCCGAGGGTAACCGCTTCCAGCGTCCTAGCCTGGCCTGGCAGGAACTGGGTGTGCCGGTGATTGCGGCGATCGAAGGGGTGGCCTTTGGGGCAGGGGTGCAGTTGGCGCTGGCCGCGGATTTCCGCTTTGTAGCGCCAGGGGCGCGCATGTCGATTATGGAGATGAAATGGGGCATCATCCCAGACATGGGCCTGACCCAAAGCCTGCCTCAACTGATGCCCGCTGACCGGGCGAAAGACCTGATTATGACCGGGCGCATTGTTGAGGGTGCAGAGGCAGTGTCGCTGGGCCTGGCGACCTGGTTGCACGACGATCCGGTCGGCGCGGCCCGGGACTATGCGTCCATGATCGCCGGAAAGAACCCGGATGCGGTGCGCGGCGCAAAAGCACTGGTGGACCGCACCTGGGGCGCCGGGGTCGAAGGGCTTGCGCTCGAGGGGGAATTGCAGGCCGACATCATGGGCGCTCCGAACCAGATCGAGGCGGTGACTGCTCAGATGCAGGGCCGCCCCGCCAAATACGCCTGACCAAGGCGGATGTGGTTTCCGATACCGGGCGCCCGCTGGGGGGATGCGGTGCGTAAATGGCAGGTGCTAGTCGCCTAGCTTGAAAAGTTTGCGTAGCTCGTCTTTTGCCTTGTCTTCTAGTTCGTCTTTGATCCGCTCTTCCGTAGACCGGTTGTCTGCGGGAGCCGCCGCGGTGGTATCGGCGGGCGCATCTGGGGCCGATGGGGCCGCGGTCACCGTCGTATTAAGCCCCGCCGGGCGTACCCGCGGCCGTAGCGACAGCACAGGCGCAAGGCCGTTGCCATCTCCTTGGGATGCAGGGGCCTCGGCGGTGGGTTTTGGCGTCGGAGCCGGGGTGGGTTTGACATCGGATTCGC
Organism: Pseudomonadota bacterium; assembly: GCA_039026255.1. GTDB lineage: Bacteria > Pseudomonadota > Alphaproteobacteria > Rhodobacterales > Rhodobacteraceae > Amylibacter. The sequence goes on along the minus strand of JBCCMR010000001.1, from coordinate 867 downwards.
CCCCCAAAAGACGGCGCCTAAGCTGATCGCGTAAGGTGTCTTCCACCTGGTCGCGCAAGTCAGTTTGGGGCGCCGCGGCGACCTCTTTTCCGCCGCCGATTGTCGTATCCGTAGGCGTCGGTGCCGGGGTGGCGCCGGGGATCGACACCTCCTCCGCTAACCGGCGCGACAGTTCGGCTTTGAGGCGGTCCTCGATGGCGGCCTCCGGATTTTCAAGAAGCCCTTTAACCTCCGCCAGTTTTTCTTGGGCGCGGGCGATTTCTTCGGCCCCGCTAAGATCAGCGTTGGCCAAAAGCGCAACCAGCGCTTCCACATCCGGGCGGATACGCAGGTTCGACCAGGCGCCGGTGATCGTCACCGGCACGGTGAATTCGGCCCCGTCGGCAAAGCGAGTAGGCGTAACGGTGTAATTCATGGCCTGGCCCCCCACATCCACGGTGCCTTTGCCGCCTGCCCTGAAAAGCGGCGCAATGAGCGAAAGATCGATGTTCTCCAGAACGCCCGCGTTCATGGAAAATGTACCTGTGAGCGAGGTGAACTCGGTCGCGCCTTCAAACCCGCCAAACGCCTGTTGCAGGTTGCGCATAAGCGCGGCGAGGTCGATGCCGCGAATGGTGCCTTGGCCCAGGTCAATGGATCCCGTTCCGGTAAGCGAATTCATTAGCGCATCGACTGAATTGCCCCTCCCAGTGAGGCGCAGATCCGTGGCGCCCGCTCCGGTGAAGCGGGTGATGCCCGCAAACTGACCCAAAAGCGTTTCCATCTGGATGCCCCTGGCGCGCAGGTCACTGTCGAAGCTGACGCCCGAGCCGCCAGAGAAGGTGATGCGCCCGCTCAGCGTGCCGTCGAAGGCGCGTACTTCAAGCA